>JADFHP010000168.1 GCA_022567135.1 Chloroflexota bacterium | reverse complement strand
ATCGCCTGCGGCAGTTCAGCGGACGATAAGTCAGAACTGCCAGGGGCCAACGGAGCGGAAGTGTGGTCGTTCCTGCAGAACTCGGACTATCAGTCTGAATGGGAACTGTGGCCCGGTACAACCGAACGCTTTGAGGGCGCGGAGCCGCATGGCGCGCTGCACACTGTGTACGCGAACCCAACTACGCTCGATGCCCTCCGAGGAACATCGAATCTGCTGCCGAACGGGTCGATCGTGGTGAAGGACAATTTCACCTCGGAAAGCGTGTACGACGTTTCTACGATCATGTACAAAATCGATGGTTTCGACCCAGAAAACAACGACTGGTTCTGGGCCATGGTGGGTGCCGATGGGGACGTCAGGCGTGAGGGCAAGATAGAGGGTTGTAATGCGTGCCACGGAAGCCAGGCCAACAACGACTACATCTGGATCGGGCCGCTGAATTGACTAGTCAGGAAATGCAGGCTCCGCCGAAGTCGCTACTGGAGCGGGTGCTGGCGTAGCGGGAGATATTGAAGGCGCGGGGGCTATAACCGCATCCCCGTTCTCGGCCATTCGTACAGCCACTCTCGCGGCCCTGGTAGCCGCCAGCGCACGTTCTCCGGCCAGTCGTCGCCATGAGGCGCAACATAGCGAACTGCCGCCGCTAACTCCCGTTGCGTGACGCCGTGGTGGATCAGCGCGTGGAACACAATCGCGTGTGCGTACGGCTTCGGTACGAACACCTTTCGCCCTGGTTCGCACAGTTCGCAGGAAAGCATCGTGTCGCCCATGGTTGCAGCGTAACGGGCGGTAGGCGAAGGCTGTCGAGGAGCGGGTGGCAGGGGAAGGCTGTATTGAGTTGGGTTGCTGTCAAAAGTGCTGTCAATTGGGCTGAGAGACAGCGCAGAGAGAAGTGTTGGCCAAATAGGGATGCCTATTGGTGGGTCCTGCGGGATTCGAACCCGCGACCTTCAGATTAAAAGTCTGCTGCTCTGCCAACTGAGCTAAGGACCCCCGCAGGTACACGTCAACGCTACGGCACCCGCCGCCCAAAGCGCAACAACTTCCCGCCCGTTAGTGATCAGGACGGAAGGCGGGTCGAGGCCATTTCCGATGGATCATCCCGGGCAGGTTGAGGCGCGCGGT
This sequence comes from Chloroflexota bacterium, assembly GCA_022567135.1. Lineage (GTDB taxonomy): Bacteria > Chloroflexota > Dehalococcoidia > Lucifugimonadales > Lucifugimonadaceae > UBA1151. The sequence goes on along the minus strand of JADFHP010000168.1, from coordinate 3,426 downwards.
TCCGCCACAAGTTTCCTGTCTGGGAGAAAAAACTAGAAAATCTTGAACTCTGATAACGGCCAGTAACGCGCCAGAACACGACCCACTATGTCTTCGGAGTTGACGAATCCCCATGAACGCGAGTCGTTGGAAGCGCCTCGGTTATCGCCAAGCACGAAGAAACCGCCCTCCGGCACCGTCAATGGAAAGTCCGTGCTGCCGCGCGGCCGGGTCGTGCGGCCATCTTCGACCGCCTCGTCATTTACGAAAACCATCCCGTCCTCAATATCGATTTCATCTCCGGGCAAGCCGATCACCCGCTTGACGAAATCCGAATCCTCTCCCGTGGGCGGCCTGAAGACGATCACGTCACCGCGCTTCGGTCCGTGGAACAGAAACGCCGGCCCTCCATCCGCAGGCGTCTCCACCCACGGCAACAGATCTTCCACCGTGTCGTTCTCGAACGTCTGGTAGACGATCTTGTTGACAAGCAGATGCTGCCCGTCGACCAGCGTAGGCCGCATCGAGGGCCCGACGACCTTGAACGTCTGCGTCGCCGCCTGCAACACAACGAAGATGATCGCCGCCGTAATGACGGTCTCGGCCATCTCTCTAAAAGTTCGATTCATCAGGATCTATCTAATAATCTCGGAGCGGGCAATAACCCCGAACTGCCAGGCGTTCGCCGCGTCCACGGCATTTCCCATTCGCTTCATATTCGCCTATATAGGATAGAACGACATTCCATTACGAGAAGATTCCGGCATCCCACCCATTCGCCCATCCTGATCACACCTACTAAATGAGCACACCTGTCGAACAGACCCTCATAGAGCAGAGTCGCGCCGGCGATCTCGACTCGTTCAACGCGATCGTCGAGATGTACCAGGGCCAGGTCTACGCCGTCGCCCTCCGAATGGTGCGCGACGCCGCCCTGGCGGAAGACCTGGCGCAGGAAGCCTTCATCTCCGCATACCGCAACCTCAACCAGTACCGCGGCGGCAGTTTCAAGAGCTGGCTGCTCCGAATCGCCCGCAACGCCACCCTCGACGCCCTCCGAAAATCCCAGCGCAGGCCGGCCGAGTCGCTCGACGAGAACATCATCGCCTTCGAAGCCGAGCTGGTCTCCCCGGAGCCCAACCCGGCCGAGGCCGCGCTGAACACTGAACTCGGCGACCACATCAAGGAGGTCATGGCAGACCTCCACCCGGATCAGCGAATGGCGCTCGTCCTCATCGATGTCGAGGGCTTCAGCTACGAAGAGGCTGCCCGGACGATGGCCGTCTCGATCGGCACCGTGAAGTCGCGCCTGAGCCGGGCCAGGGGCCGGATGCGAGAGGCGCTACTCGCAGACCCGGAACTTTTACCATCCCAATTTCGTCAGGTAAGTGAGGGAGCAGAACAGTGACCTCCCTCTTTAACGAGGAAATACAGTGATCTTCCGCTGGCTGAGCCGAGACAGGGGACACCTGTCGCGTGAAGAGCTTTCGACATACGTCGATGGCGGACCCGGCGCGCCCTCAGAAGCACGTGTACAGGCTCACCTCGACGCATGCGGCGCCTCCTGCGCAGTCGAGCTGGCGGGCCTCCGCACAACGGTCGCCATCCTGCGCAGCATCGCCCCGGTCGAGCCACCGCGCTCGTTCGCACTCACAGCCCAGATGGTCGCCGACCTCCCCGACGGCAAACCGCTCGGCTCGCCGCCGCCCATGCGCGACGCCGCACGCCGCGGCGGAATTCCCGTTTACGCACCCGCGGCGGCCGCCATCGCGGCTGCCGTCGTCTTCGCCCTCGTCCTCGTCGGCAACCTCGCCGGCGCCATCGAGCAGAGCGGCGCCACTGCCCGCGACGCCTCATCGGCGACGGTTGCCTTCTCCCAGGCTGTCGAGCTCGAAACAGTCCTGGAAGCGCCCGTCGCGGCCGGAGCGCCCGTCGCCGAGAGCGCGGCGCCCGTCGCCCCCGCCGCGACCCCCGCGCCGGAAATAGAAGTAGCGGTGGAGACCGAACGCGAAACCGTCATCACAGAATCCGCTGCCGTGGCAGAGTCGAAAGTCGCGCCTGAGCCAGAGATCGAATCACTCGTTACCGACGAGCCGGAAGACTTGGAAGCACCGGCCCGCGCCGCCGCCGTGCCCGAGTCGGCAGACGAGCTGGCCGCGGCGCCGTCCCTGGCGGCCGAAGCCGAGACCCTGGCACCCCTGGGCACACCTCAGCTACTACCGGACTCTGGAGGCGATGGCGAGGCCGTCACCACCCAGGATTTTGAGATCGCCGAAGATCCTGCGGCGGCCCAATCCGCAGCCGCGCCCGAGCCGGCAGCAGATCGAGCGCCGCAGCCCGTATTGGTCGAAGACGACGGCCTCGACCTCCCCGTCTGGCAGATACTCCTCGGCACCGGCCTCGCCGCCATCGCACTGGCCCTCGCCGCCCTGGCAGCCGCCCGCCGCGCCCGCCGGATCTAGCCCTCGTTCGCCGTTCCCGCCACCCCCAACCTCGTCATTCTGGTGCAGACCAGAATCCAGCCCTCGCCGCCTGCACTATTCCGGTCGCATGCCGGATCTAGCCCCTCACTCAAGTTCGCCGCCAACTGCCGGGAACAAATCCTCCACTCCATGCGTCTGTACTTATGAGCGGCGTTCAACACGTCGCCATGACCCCACTCGACAACAGCACAAGAGGCCGGAGGAAAGCGCCACCAGGCGTCCAGCCCCCGGCAAAAGCGGACAGGAAGAGCAAATGACGATCAGAACAGTGTTCATGGCAAGGAAGCGAACCGTTGCGATGCTCGGCGTCTCAGCGATCATGATCGCCGCCATCGCGTGCAGCGGCGGAGACGACGGCGAGACCGTTGGCCAGACCCCGTCGCCAACCGACGGCCCCCCGGTAGTAAATAACACCGTAGACGTGAGCCCGGACCTCGGCATCGCAATCGGTGCACCCGACATCGGTGGGTCCGCACAAGTAATAGATTCAGTCGTGATCGAGGTGCCGTCGATGTCCCCAATGCTGGAGCCCATTGTGATCGGGTTCCCCCAGTCTGAGACCCGCTTCGCCAGTCCCGACACTGGTTTCGTCGAGACCTCTTTCGGATTCATCCCGGCCCCGGCGCAGTCGTTCGACTCCGCGCAGCAACACGGCATCTGGATCAACGGCATCGGCTCGATAGACGTCGAGCCCGACGTCGCAATCCTCAGCGTCGGCGTGGAATCCCGCGAGGCTACGGTGAGCGAAGCCCGAGAGGCCGCCGCGGTCGCACTGCAGGCGGTCGTGGACGCCGTCATAGCACAGGGTGTGGCCGTGGACGACATCAAGACCACGTCGTTCCGCATCTCCCCGCAGGTGATCTACCGTGAAGTCCGAGACGTCAACGGCTCATACAGCCAGCCCGAGATCATCGGATACTTCGTCAGCAACCAGCTCAGCGTCACCATCCGTGACCTGGACAGG
>JADFHP010000052.1 GCA_022567135.1 Chloroflexota bacterium | reverse complement strand
TTCTGTGGCGTCTCGGAGATGCCGGAACTGCCGGCAGACGAACTGGCGCGCGTCGACGAGCTGTATGCCGATAACTTCGGCCTCGGGGAGAAGGACCCGCTAAAGAGCAGCGTCGCCTAGCGCACAGGCATCGTGAGCGTCCGGCGTTGAGGTGGCAGGCGCTTGTCGCCCTTCCTGCTCAAGCGGTACGCAATTACGGTTAGTTTCCGTTCGTGCTGGATTTCTTGACGTTTTTCGGCCCGCGGTTGCCGCGCCCGCGCCGCCCTCTCCGTTTGCGGGACGATTTGCTGCGCGCCGCAGCGCGCTTCATCTCCTCTTCCAGGTAGGTGAAATCTCGCTGAGGGATGATGTGCAGCGGACCGATGAAGGCAAGCGGCCAGTCTTCCGGCGGCCACTTTCTGACATATTCAAGACCGGGGCCGACCTCCCGGGCATCCACGAACTGACTCTCTGCCAGCACGATGTTCGAATTTATCTCCACCCGGTGAGGAAACGTCTCGTCTTCCCGGTGGTGTTCCCAGATCGGCTCATCATCTTCGAATGGCTTTGACTTTACGGTGGCGGTAGCCGCAAACACACGCCGGTCCGTCAGGTAGTAGATGAGGCGGTCGTCGGGGCTGAGCCGTGATGCCTTGCGGCGCTGGCTACTCTCAATACCCTGAGTCTTAAAACCCTCGCGACGGGAGATATTGAAGTTGTTCTCGTTCATGGCGAGCATCCAGTATGTTTTGCCCAAAACTCTCCGTCCCAGACCTGAAAGGCAATGGCCTCTGCGAACATCACGTGCCAGGGCGCCGGTCAAGCCGAATGTTAGCACCGACCACGATCATCGCCCGGCCGGGGAAAGCCGGGGTTCGGAGTAGTCGCCGCAGCCGCTCACCGGCCCCGATTCCCATGCAAATCAGCCGGATCTCCCGCGCTTGGTAAAGAAAGGTAATGATGGCGTTACAAGATGGTGAGGGGCGTCGAATTGGTATTGCAATGATCGCCCCGGTGTCTAAAAGTAATCCCTGACATTCCTAACGAACACCTTTAAGGTCTCAGCGGCACGTCCGCCCGCGAGCGCCTGAGTGGCAAACCGTACGGTTCCGGGCGCGCGCCGAGCGGGACGCGTGAAAGGGAGAGCATGGACCTCCGTCAATCCGGCATTCTGAGCGTTCTGGTCGTAGACGATGACTTTCAGCTTCGCCAGGTAATCAAGGACGGCCTCGATATCGACGGCGAATATACAGTAACCATGGCGGCGGATGGAGCTGCAGGTATCCGGGCAATGGAACAATCACCCCCGGACATAGTTCTGCTGGATATGCTCATGGCCCCATCAAGCGGATTCTCCGTTCTGCAGCACCTCCAGGAAACTGATCATGAGCGGCGTCCCGGACGACTGATCGCGATGAGCGGAGCGACTGACGACGAAATGGTTGCCACGATCATGGCCCTGGGCGCCGACGCGGTGCTTTCGAAGCCGTTCACGCTGGGCGAACTCAGGCGAACGTGCGAGCAGGCCAGGTCTGAGTTGACCTCTTCCTGATAGGCAATACTCATATGGCCTTCGCCTGGGATCTGGCTGCGCTTGCCGCCCGCGGCAAGCAGACCACGCATGAAATGATCCGTTTCTGGCCTCGAAGGGAAAGTGCGATTTCCGAAATGCCGCAATTTTTCGGGGAATCTGTGATGCGGGTGGGTGCCAGCCCCAAAATGCATTTGGTTTCTTACCGTGTGACTAATTGCCTCACCGGGCCAAGATGGAATGTGCAGACTGTGATCCTGGGGGGGAACACAATATCCGCAGGGAAGAAAGACAGCCAGCGCCCTTGGGACTCATCCTCGTAATTGACGATCAGGCCGAAGTCCGCGACCAGTTAACCCAGGTCCTCGAGTCGGCGGAACATGAAGTACTCGTCGCCGAGGACGGGCGCGGTGGCCTTGAGGCTGCGAAGAACTTCGCGCCTGACGTTGTCATTCTCGATATTAATATGTCGATCATGGACGGTTTCGAAGTGCTGAAGCATTTTCGTGAAGATCGGACCATGGCGAGCCTGCCCGTGATAATGACCACGGACCGTCCGAACCCCAAAGAGAAGCGGCAGGCGCTCGAGATGAGCGTCGTCGATTACATGCCCAAGCCAATACTCCCGGTGGATATCGAACTGCGTGTGAAGTGGGCACTCAAGGCCGGCTCGACCGTCCCGGCGGTGCCGTGGGACCAGGTTGGGGCCGAGCTGAAGAAGAGGGAGGAAGAATCGGATTCCAAGGGCGGCGGCGGCCGATCGGCAGCGGCAGCGGCTCAGGATGCCGAGTTTAACGCTGAGCCGGGTGAGAGTGTCCGTGCGATTACCCCTGAGGAAGGCGGAACCGTCGAGATTGAGGACGGCGCGATGCAGGTGGAAGTACCCGCAGGCGCTGTGCCCGACACGATTGGGCTCCATGTGAAGCGCGGAGACCAAAGCGCCAAGCCTGAGCCCGGCGTCATGCGCATGCGGGTTGGCAAAAACGTTGCCGACATAAGGCTGTCTGACAAGACCGGCGCCGCCATCGGCGGCCTGAAATTAAAGAAGTCGGCCAGAATAGGGATCAAGGTCTCGGAAGAGGATTTGCGCAAGCCAGATGCGGAGCGGCTCATGAGGGTCCAGGAGTGGGACCACGAGACTGGTAAGTGGGTAGATCTTATAACGAACATCGATAAGGCTTCTGGGATGGCATACGCGGAGAAGACGCGATTCCCCAGAACCGTTAAGAAGCGTCGGGCGGCCAGGGTGCTCGTGCTGGACCCGAGCGATCGCGAGTACGAAAAGATCGACGCCGCGCTAGAAGGATCAGGCTTCAGAGTCCTCCGAGAGACGATTCCGTCGAAGATAAAGAGCCGCATCATTAAGGATCGCCCAATAGTCGCGATCCTGGGCCTGGTCCTCGCCGGACAGCAGGGCATGCGCATCCTGAGGGAGATCAAGGCGGATCGGGTAACAAGCGAGACCAGCGTGATTCTCATTGGCCATCCGGATGATCCCGCAGCTTACGCGGGGGCGATCAATCTGGGCGCCCGCGACGTCGTTTCCGGCCCTGTGCAAATGGGTGAATTGCAGTTTCGCATCGGACGGGCCTACGAAGCGGCGCGGGATAAGCAGCGCAGACTCGACGCGATGGGTGCGGCTCATCCGCATCCCAGCGCCAGGAAACGCCCACGGCCCATCAGCAGACCGGACGCTGGGGCGCCGGCTCCCAGAACGAGGCCGGCTGCCGCGCCGGCTGCTTCCCGCCCGCAACCGGCTGTTCCCGGCCGCAGAGTGCGGCGCGATCGTAGCAGGCCCGCGGCCTGAGAAGCTCGCTCCGGCGATATATGCCATGACGCCCGCCATCACGGCGGGCGTCTATTTTTGCGAGCGGTTACGGCGACTCGTCAACCGGCGTAACTCATGCCGATGGAGCCTAGTGTCCCAGGTTCACCGTCTGCCGGGCCCTGTCCACCGCCAACCACTTCGCCGAAGAAGACGATGTGATCGCCCGGCTGAGCGGAATCGACGACCCTGCACTCGATCCAGCCGACGGCAGATCCGAGCACCGGCGTGCCGGTATCGTGATACGAGACTTCCTGGTCCTCAAGCCGGCCTTCACCGGAGTCGGGGCGTCGGGCCATCTTCGCCGCGAGGTCGTGGGAATCCCCGGGCATGAAATTAATGGAGAAGACTCCGGTCGCCTTGATGTTGGCCGCAGTGTTTGAGTTTTCCTGAACGGCCACCGCGTACACTCTGGGATCGAAGGATACCTGGGTTCCCCAGCTGGCGGTCATCGCGTCTCTCGTCCCGTCCGCCGCCTTCGATCCCACGCCAATGAAGCCGTATACGGCCTGCTGAATTCCGTCGCTTGGATCGTTCGTCGGCATAGTCTGCCTTCCCTTTCGTACTAATCAAGTGCGCTGATTTAACTCAACCCTCATAAGATGCGTTGCATTAGATCGCCGTTTCGAGGCAAGGATTCAGGGCACTTGTGTTATTACTGAGTGCCGTGAGAGCGGTGCCGGGAGGGGCTCGGCTTTCCGGAGAATTCGGCGATCACATTACTGTCCGAATGATAGACTTTTGGCGACTACTCGTGAGGGGTGTTCAGGGGCCGCAAACCGGCCAGTCGGCCCCGCTGATTGGAGTGGCGTTTGGCTGACCCACCGGGTGCAATACTGGTTGTTCAATCCGGCGTCAATGATCCGCGCCAGATTCCCCTGGACGAAATGAGCCACGTTCTGGGCAGATTGCCGCATGCCGACGTTGGGCTGGAGAACCCGTTTGTTTCCCGTAAGCACGCGGAGATCGGCTTCTGCGAAGACGGTTATTTCATACGTGATCTGGGCAGCAAAAACGGCACGTATGTTGACGGAGTTCGACTAGGCAGCGAGCGTCGGTTCCTGGAGGGCGGAGAAATAGTCGAATTCGGCGCCGGGCAGGTCGTGGCCACTTTTGCGCTCGGCACCGGGACGGTCACGCTTCCTCATCCCACAGATCCCAGGGACGATGAAAGCGTCCCAACTCCCCCCGGAGAGCCGGCGCTGCTCGGGATATCCGTCGAGGTGAATAAGCGTGAAGTTTACGTGGAAGGGATCCCGATAAATCCTCCGTTGAGTCGCAAGGAGTTCGACGTCCTGAGTCTCCTCTACGACCGTCAGGGTGAGGCGTGCAGCAAGGACGAGATAGCTGCACGCGGGTGGCCGGAGCGGGCGGAAGTCGGCGTTTCAGACCAGGAGATCGGCCAGTGCATCCACAGAATTCGCAGGCGGATTGAGCCTGATCCCGGCGCGCCGCGATTCGTGGAATTAATCAGGGGTTTCGGATACCGTCTCAACAACCAGGGGTAAACAAACCGCCGTTCGCCAATTCCGGCCAGGCCTGTTCGCGTGAATCGGCAAGATCGTTGTAAATAGAACGCAATAGTTTCGTAAAGAAGATGTCAAGAAAGTGGCCGGTCCATCTGACAGAGTTCGCTGTGGGAGCGCTGATCATTTCACGATATAGCCTGATATATGTGGTCCCAGTTGGAAACTTCCCCGAGGGAAAGACCAGATGAGCAATGTCTAATCCATACAGCGATGGCGCGTTTTTCTGGTACTGGTACGAGTGGTGGTTCCCGGTCATCTTTGCCATAGTGGCTCTGGTCATAGGCGTTGGTATTCTCATCACGACAGATCGGAAGCCTTACGGGATCGTTGTTCGCATACTGGCGCTGCTCGCGTTTGTGGGTACGTTCACTCTGGCTCAAGAGCGGATCGGCTTTGGCATCAAAGCTGATGAGGAGATGGTGGCGGTGATAAACATGCTTGGCGGATTTGGCTCGGTTATCGTGGGAGCGGCCCATTTTCTGATCTACGGAAAGCGCAGGGAGGCTGCGCAGGACCCCGATGCCGCCACGGACTCGGCAGGCGCCATGGCCGGCGAGGCAGGCGGTGAAACCGATCAGCCTGCGGAGACCGGAGCCGCGGCGGCCGCCCCTCCTATCGCGGCCGGGGGTGATGTGACTCTGGTTCAGGGTGCCGACTCGCCGGGAATACCCGCCGCAGCAGACGAGGCGGCGCCTCCGGCATGGCTGGTCTTCCAGTCCGGGCCAAACGCAGGCCAAACCATCCCGCTGACCGGAACATCGACATCTATCGGCAGAGACGCCGATAACGATGTTGTCGTCGATGATGAGGGCGTGAGTCGCCAGCACGCGGAGATCACATTCGTGGGAGGGGAGTACCTGATTGCAGATGTCGGAAGCGCCGGCGGGACCCTGCTGGACGGCTCCGCGGCGGAGACCGCGGTCCCACTTGAGTCGGGAGCGACTGTGCGTCTGGGCGAGACCGATCTGCTGTTCATGCAAGGCCAGCCAGGCAGGGCCCCCGAGCCCTCTTCGCCTGCTGCAGCAACTGAACCCCCGGCGCCGGCGTCTGAGCCCCCACCGGCCATAGATGCAGCCGCGACCATGGTTGCACCGGCGCCAGAGCCGGAAGCGAGTTTGATGGCGTGGCTGGCCGTTACCGATGGACCCTCGAAGGGCGTGACGTGCCAGGTAAAGGCCGGTGAGACGCGGATCGGCCGCGGCGATGACAACGATCTGATCATCAATGATGCCGGGGTAAGCCGGAACCACGCCATGGTGATCGGCAGCGATTCGGGGATGATCCTGCTCGATCTAGCGAGTTCGGGCGGTACAGCGCTGAATGGCGAGGCCCTGACGCCCGCGGAGCTTTCTACTGCCAGCGTGATCACTATCGGTGAGACCGAGCTGATGCTGATCGATGTGGAGTCGGCGCCGGAGTCCGCCGCCCCTCAGTCGGTCGGTTCCGCAGACGCCACTATTGTGGCGGCCCCTCCCACCCCCCAACAGGGCGGGGTACTGGTAGCGCGAAAAGGGCCGGACTCCGGAAAAACGTTCACTCTCACTGAGGGAGACAACGTCATCGGCCGGACCGATGCCGCGGTACAACTCTCGGATCCTCAGGCGAGCAGGCGGCACGCGGTCATACGAAGGTCCGGCGACAAGTTCATCATCTACGACCTGGGCAGCACGGCCGGAACTATCGTGGACGGCCAGAAGGTCGAGGGAATCAAGATCAAGGGGACGGACACCATTACCCTCGGTGGTACGACCATCGTCGTCATGGAGCCCAGCGCGGGCTAGTGCAGAGGGCGGACCAGGAGGGCATCGCCAGGAGGGCATCAAATGAGCACAACCGGAGTCAGGGCGCCTGGCAGGCAGATTGCCGTTGGCGCGCGCGGCGACACCGGACGGGTCCGTACCAATAACGAAGACCGTTATTGCGCGCTGTTGCCGCCGAATACTCTGCCCGGAGTGGGCGGCGTCCTTGCGGTAGCCGATGGAGTCGGCGGCCATCAGGCCGGAGAAGTTGCCAGTCAGATGGCTGTAGACGGCGTTGCCGCCTTTCTGGGCCGTGCATCAAACCTGGCAGAGGCGCAGGATGGAGACCGGCTGCCGCTGTTGCGCTCGGTTGTGACCCGCATAAACAGACAGGTTTTTGATGCCGCCTCGCGCAACCAGTCCGGTGCAGGCATGGGAACCACTCTGTCGGTGGCCATGATCGAAGGAAGCTCGGTGTGGATTGGCCACGTCGGAGATAGCCGGGTCTACCTCTATAGAGACAAAATATTGAGCCGGTTGACGCCGGACCACAGCTGGGTGGCCGAAGAAGTCGCCCGCGGCGCAATGACCCCTCAGGAGGCCGAAACGCATCCGAGGCGGAATATCCTCACTCGCGCCGTTGGCACCGCCCAGGAGGTCGAGCCGGCCACCATCAGGGCTGATCTGCTGCCGGGAGACAGTCTTCTTCTCTGCTCTGACGGCCTCTATGGCATGGTCACGGAAGACCGGATCGCAGCGGTGTTGGGGGCCAAGCCGCCGGATGAGGCAGCCGATGTCCTCGTAGACATGGCCAACACAGCCGGGGGCACGGATAACGTCACGGTGATCGTCGCGCAGGTGCTGAGTACGGAGCCGCTTCCCCCCGAACTCTGGGAAGGCGGCCTTGACGTTGAGACGATCGTTCCGCGTTCAGCGACGAAGCGATCATCCCGGCGCTTCATGCGAATCGTCCTGTTCCCCATACTTGCGCCTTTCAAAGCGCTTCTCTGGCTTGCGAGGAACCTGCGTCTAGAGCGCCGATAAGACAGTCCAGCCTCGATTCCCCAAGGCTTATCGAGATGCGTGGCATATCATCCCCTCTGACACCAGAGAGGCACACGAAGATTGGCCCGGCAACGGATAGGCCAGTACAGGATCGTCGAAGAGATCGCCGCCGGCGCGCAGGGGGTGGTCTACCGCGCGTTTGACGAGGTCAATAACCGGCTCGTCGCTATCAAGGTCCCGGAGCTGGGCCGCGGCACCCCTGATGTATTCATAGAGCGCTTCCGCAGGGAAGCCGAGGTGATGTCTTCCATCGACCACCCAAACGTCGTGAAGGTCTACGACGTGGGCGAGGAAGACGGTCGCCATTACCTGGTAATGGAGCTCATGCCGGGGAGCCTTTACAGCCTGATTGAGAGCGGAGAGGCGCTCCCTGTCGGAAGCGCCGTTCGCTTTGCCATCCAGATTGCCGACGGCCTGTCGGCGGCCCACAGCGCCGGCGTCGTTCACCGCGACATCAAGCCTCAGAACGTTCTGATCGACGCCGATGGCGTGGCCAAGGTGACCGACTTCGGTATAGCGCGCGGCGAGATGATGTCCACTATGACGGCGACCGGCGCCATGATGGGGACGCCGTATTACATGTCGCCGGAGCAGGCCGCCGGAGAGCAGGCCGATTCCCGCTCCGACATCTACTCGCTGGGCTGTGTCCTGTATCAGATGCTTACCGGCGGACTGGTCTTCGACGCCCCCACCCCTCTGGCCGTGTTGCGCATGCATATCGATCAGGCTCCAACGCCGGTTCGAGAGATGCGCGGGGATATTCCGCCAGCCATTGCGGCTGTCGTGATGCGCGCGTTGCGCAAAGATCCGGACGATCGTTTCCAGACCGCCGCCGAGATGGGGGAGGCGCTGCAGTTCCCGGAGGAAAAAGAGAGCAGGCGGAGAAGAAGGGAGGAGGAAGAGGAGCGGGAGCAGACAGAATCGGAGGAACCCGAAGGTCCAGATGCCGAGATATCCGCGGACACCGCCGAACCGGAGCCGGGAGCGATAGAAACCGCGGTTCCCGAACATCGACCGGAGCGAGAGACCGTACTTACAAGCGTAGAAGTCCAGCGAGAGTATCGCCCTCAAGCCGGTCCCAGGACTGCTCCTACGGCGGAGCCCTCAGCGTATCCGGAAGAAGCGATCGAATCGGAGCCGGGCGGTGGATTTCCATTCGTTTCGACCGGCTTGTTGATCTGGGGTGCATCTCTGGTTGTCATAGGATTCGCGGTTGCGTCATCGAACGGCGGTTCCGGTGCCGCCGCGATCGTTGGCGGGATCGCTGGCCTGCTGGCCGGGCTGTCCGCTCTTCGAGGCGCGCGCCGCAGATGGCCGTGGAGCCTGGCGATCATCAGCGCGATGCTGGCGATCGCCGCGGTCTCGGGGTCAGGCGGCGAGGGGGACGGAGGAGGCGGAGGAATAATCCCGCTCGCGCAGCGGCCGACCGCAACACCTGTTGCCACCGCAACACCAACTCCCAGCCCGACGCCGTTGCCGCGTCCGACGGCGAGTCCGGCGCCGGTGATTCTGCCCGCTCCAACTCCCACGATTGTTTCAAGGCCAACGCCGTCGATCGTCCAGGTCACGCCTACTCCCATGCCAACGGCCACGCCCGCGCCGACGCCTACTCCCGTGCCAACGCCCACTCCCGGGCCGACGCCTACCCCGACGCCGGTCCCGACGCGAGAGCCACCGCCAACGGCGACTCCGGCGCCTGCCGAGCTGACGGTGATCACCCGGCCGGCGCTTTCTGGCGTCCTGGGCGAGCCAATCCAACTTGTCGGCGCCTCAGCCAAATCTTCGTTCGTTGGCGACGGGCTCATCGTGGTCATCGATTGGGGTGATGGGGCCGACAGTTTCGGCAATGTCGACCCCGATTCCGGCGTTATCACCGGCCAGCACGTATACGAGATTCCCGGAACGTATCTGGCAACCATCCGGATAGTCAGTGAGACGGGGTCGACGGTTGACGCGACTGTAGCCGTCACCGTGGCAGGGATTCTGGGCGGTGGGCCGTCAAGAATCGTGTCGAAGATCGAAGCATCCGTCGCACCCGGAGTGACAACTTTGATCGGTAATGTGGTGGCTCTGCAGGCGACAGCGAGCGTATCCGCATCGTCCGACGTGCTTTCAGGTTTCATCGATTGGGGGGATGGGTCCCCAAGACAAAAAGTGGAGATCCTGGACAGTGGCGAGGTAGTGGCCGAGCATTTCTACGATGCCGTCGGTGCTTATTTCGCGATATTGGACTTCACAGCCGAGATCGCCGACCCGATCTCCTTCAATGTGACGTTCACAATCCAAACACTTGCCACGCCGATTCCCGGCGTCGTACAGGCCGTGGTGATCACCGCCGATAGCGACAATACTTTGTATGAGGATGTCTTTGGCTCCATCAGCAACGGGGTCGGCGATAGCCTGTTTATCGGTAGGAATGCCATAGGAGGAATACGACGGGCGCTGCTGTCGTTCGACGTGAAGGGCTCGGTGCCCGCCGGCTCAACGATTACCTCTGCCCGGCTGACCCTGGAGATGACTCGAACTACTGCCGGAGAGATCGCCGCATCAATCTACCGGGTGCTGACCGACTGGGGCGAGGGCGGTTCTGACGCTGCAGGCAACGAAGGTGCAGGAGCAACCGCGTCCACGGGAGATGCCACATGGATCCACAGCTTCTTCGCTAGCAGTTTCTGGCTATCGAGCGGTGGCGATTTCAGTGATTTCAAGAGCGACACAATTCTGGTCGACGGTCTGGGCAGCTACACGTTTGGCTCGACCGACGAATTGGTCGACGACGCGCAGGATTGGCTGGATGGCTTCTCGTCCAACAACGGCTGGATCATACTGGGCGATGAGTCGGCCCCCGGTACCGCCAAGCGATTCGCGAGCAGGAACTCTTCCGATGCAGGCTCTCGTCCAAGGCTGACCATCGAGTACATTCCCTGAGCACAGGCCGTGCGAACGGCTCGTTGACCCTCGAAGCCGTTCGCACTCTCAACGCGGATCTGGTCTTGTAAGCGTTTCTTAATACTCTTTCTAACGCAGCGTCAAGGTGCCGTGTCTCTCCACACACAGAATGAATGGCACAAGTGATTTCACAATGGAACTCGATGGGTGTGAGGAGAGGCAGCATGTACGGGAACGCAGGAGCAAAACCGTATGAGACGCCGAATCAGCGCATTATGGCCAACAGCGGCCACGGCCAACACAGTGGCGTATCCGTTTTCGGGTTCGCGTGGCGCTTCTCGCATCTCGTTTCCGCAGCCGTAACCGCAGCCGGGTTTTACGTCAGTTGGAAACTGGGAGATCCCAGCCCGCTGATGGCGGCCGGCTTGACGGGACTGATTATGCTCGTCGCCCTCAGGCTGCTCAGGCCGTCCGCATGGCCAAGACCCCATCCGATCGTCGCCTTCCTCGGCGGACTGATCATCGCAGCGGCAGTGGCGTTGCCGGTAGTCGCGTTCGTCGATGATGAAGACGCGCTTTTCCCCGGCCAGGACCGCATCGAAAACGTCGTGCTCGACGTGCGGGAGAGTTTTCGAGCCCTCGATGATGCCGAACAGTGGCGTGTCACTGAAGACTACATCCGGTCAGAGATCAACTCCCGAATCGACTAGCTTCCGCGACTGGCTGTAGGCCTGTCTGCCCGGCGGTCGGAAGCGCGTGGGCGGCGGAAATTCGATCCTACTACGTGCGACGGATGGTATTGCGACGACTGGCGTGGCCCCTTAGTCTGGTCTGACGATTCGCCACGGGAGGAGCCAGACATGTGCAGGAGCATTAAGACACTCAGGCCGCCATTTCAGGAAGAGGTCACAAGTGAAGACATTAGCGCCGCCGCACTCCAGTACGTCCGCAAGATAAGCGGCTTTCGCAAGCCTTCCCACACCAACGAGCAGGCCTTCAATCGCGCCGTAGATGAGATTGCCCATGCATCAGCTCATCTTCTCGACGCCCTGGTGATCGGGTCTCCGGCTAGACACGCCTCGTAATGCGGGCCCGCCGGGTGCATGGCGGGGCTGCGACCTGCCCGATTACCGGCCGACGTCATGATCGGTTCCCAATAGGAGCGCACCCGGCGAATTCAGGCCTGGAGGGTATAGCCGCGGCTGCTGGTGGCGCGCAGTTAGCAATGTAATGAGCAGCGAAATCGTCTGCATAGCCCGAAGTCGAGCGCGGCGCGGGTAGGGCGGAGGACGGCCAAATTTTGAGGAGTGCGTCGATACTGTCAAGAAGCTGATTGACGCTCACGGACATGAACATTCGTATTGACGGCCCCACGAATATCCGAAGGTAACCCGACAAAACCGGGGATTCTGTCGGGTAGCGAGATGCTGTCCAGTGATCGTGTCTCCCCACTGGAGGCGTCGCACCGCTGACAGCAGATAACTGGACAGTACTTTGCGCGACAAATGCCCTTGGGGAATTTGACCTGCCCCCCGGAAACCGATCCAACTCTAGAGTTAGGGTTTTGGGGGGCAGGTCAATAAGCGATGTCGGGCGGGCGGCCTATGCGTCGCGGCGGTCGAGATAGACTTCACCGCCTTTCATGACGAACTGGACCCCTCTGCCTTCCTCCAGTAACGTCACATCCTCCAGCGGGTCGCCGTTGACGAGGATCAGATCCGCCTGCATGCCTTTCGCCACGCGTCCGATCTCATCTTCCAGGCCGAGGCACTGGGCGGCGTGGCCGGTGGCGGCCACGATTGCCTGCATCGGAGTCATGCCGGCATCTACCAGAAGACTGATCTCATGGGCGTTGTTGCCGTGCGCCCAGCCTCCTTCATCCGTACCAGCGACGACCTTGACACCGGCAGCCATCGCCAGTTCCAGGCTTTTGATGTGATGGTCCCGAAGCTCGGCGGCGCGAACCTTGCCGTGAGGCGTTCCCTTCGTGGCGTGGTGGGTGTAGACACTGAAAGTGGGGATGAAGTAGATGTCTTTGTCGGCCATCATTAGCAAAAGGTCGGGATCTTCATCGAGGTACGCGCCGTGCTCGATTGAGTTCACGCCGGTCTCGACGGCGAGTCGCAGGCCCGGCCCCCCCAGTGCGTGGCACATGACCCGCCGTCCTCGTTTATGAGCCTCGTCTACCAGCGCCTCAAGCTCGTCGCGCTCGAACAGCAGGTCTTTAGCTCCAAGGCCAGAGGTGGAGCTGGCTCCCCCGGTCGTCGCCACCTTAATGACATCGGCTCCGGCCCGGACCATCTCTCGGACTCTGGCACGCATAGCCTCGGGCCCATCGGCTACGCCCCACGGCAGGCCGGAATCCAGAGGATTCGGAGGGGCTTGTCCCAGGGGACTGGTGAGGTCCGCCATCCCACCGGTCGGCGTGATGAACCCCAACGCCACTAGAAGCCTTGGGCCAGGCATCAGACCCTCCTCCACGGCCATCCTGAACCCGGCGTCCAGCCGGCCGGCGTCCCTGACCGTTGTGTAGCCCGTTTCCAATGTCTGCCTGAGCACCGCGGCGATCCGCATATGTCTCAAGCTTCGAGGCTCGGTGATGCCCCAACGGCTGGCGATCTCGTAGCTGAACGAGGCGAGATGATCGTGGCAATCGATGAGACCCGGAAGCAGGGTCATGCCCGAGGCGTCTATCATCTCTGCGTCCGGCGGGACCTCAACAGCATCTCTCGCACCCGCGGCCTCTATCCGATCTCCTTCTACCAGAACGATCGCGTTCGAGAGCGGCGGTCCGCCGGTGCCGTCGATGAGCGTCACTCCTGTTATCGCCTTCATCCCAAACCTTTCAAGTGCGGAGCAGATGGGTTCGCCCTGGGTCGTAAACGTCTCACGCTGCGCTAGCCGTGGTTCCCACACAGGTCGTTGGCATGTGAGGAGTCTCCGTCATTGCTGTGCGGATCGATAAACCAACAGCGAACGGAGATCCTCCCTTGTTGCATCCTAACGTCCGGATGACCCTGATTGCACGGCTGGAGTTGGTCGGTCAGAGTGCCGCGTACGATAAGCGAAGTCCGGGGGGCGGCCTGCGCCGTCAATACCTCCCGCGGCACCAGTACGCGATCGTCGGGGAAGCCGGAGGCAACTCTGTTACGGCCGTGTCTAGGCTTGGAGCGTCGCCCTTGATAGCCTGACGCCCATGCTCAAGAGCGCGAGCCCCCTTTTATTTCCCATCTTGATATTGGCGGCGGTTGCCTGCTCGTCGGACGGCAATCCGACTCACGCGAACTCGCCACTCGCCGCGACCTTGGAGGCAACGGGTGCATTGTTGCCTGCTCCGAGCCCGGAGCCTCCAACCCCTGCACCGTCACCGGCAAGCACTTCGGAGCCGACGGTCGCGCCCGCCCCGTCGAACGAATCCTCAGTTGCGCCGCTGGCCCGGTCCCCTGTCCAGTCCCCCCGTTCTGTAGTCTTGCCAGATGACGAAGGGAGCCATGGTGATCAACTGGAATGGTGGTACTACAACGGCCACCTCTCTGGCGATGACGGGAGCGAATGGGGGTTCCACTTCGTGATCTTTCAGGCCCGCCAGCCGGGTCTGCCAACGGCCTATGTTGGACAGCTCGGCCTGACGGATGTGGGATCGAGTGACCACGTCGAGGGGAGTGTGTTCTTCTTGCAGGCAGACGCTGGCGAGGGTGGCGAATTGACCCTCCGCGGCGGCGACTGGGAGCTCGTAATCGACGAGTCCGGCCACAGGCTCACCGGCGACATCGGAGACGCGTCTCTAACCCTTTCGCTGGTGCCTCAGCGCCCGCCCGCCCTACACAACGAGATCGGGTGGCTTTCAGGGCCGACCGGCTGGACCTACTACTACTCGTGGACTCGGATGGGCGCGGTAGGCAGCATCAGGGCTGGGGAAGCGGAGGTACAGGTCACCGGCACTGTGTGGATGGACCACCAGTGGGGCGACTTTACAGTCCCGGGCTACCCGGCTGGGTGGCAGTGGTTCGCCATCCAGATGGACAACGGGCCAGACCTGATGCTCACCCTGAACCGGGATGATGAGGGCGTCGAGGCCGACATCTGGGGTACCTACGTCGAAGCAGACGGAAACGCGCAGGCGCTGACGGAGCAGGACCACGGCATCTCCATCGAAGAGCTGGCCACATGGACCAGCCCGCATACGGGCGGAGAGTATCCGGCCGGATGGCGAATTGTGGTCGACTCTCTTGAACTCGATATCGAACTGTGGCCCTTGGTGGACGATCAGGAGATTCGAGCGACGCCGCTCACGCCAGTCGTCTACTGGGAGGGAAAAGTGAGCGTTACAGGCACGAGGTCCGGGCGGCCGGTATCAGGGCGGGCCTACGCTGAGCTGACGGGGTACGCGGAGTCGGACATCTCAATCATCGACTTCGCTCCACCGTAGAGCCGGGCATAATCGCAGCATGAAGCCTCAGGATGGCAGAATGAAGCGTGGGGTGGGGCGCGAGGTACCTCATGAAGGAGTTGGAAAGCGGGCGGACAGCACCTGCGTACACGCTATGTGCTGTGGATTTGCTCATGATATCCTCGAATCTCCGGAGAACCGAACTGCGGGGCAGAATTATGTGCTCTCGCGTAGCTAAGCGCTCTCCGAGCGCTGTGCGACGGCCGAGGATCACCAAACCGCTGTTTTCCAGTATAGATTGTGGGGCTGTAGCTCAGCTGGGAGAGCACCTGCTTTGCAACTATTCTAGCCTCAGCGCTGTGCTTCCCAATAGAGCCGCCGGACCAAAATCTGCCCAGTTATGTGCTGTGAAATCCGGCAGATTATTTGGTATCCGTTCGCTTTTGACAGCATTCTATCACGCCACACGCGGGCTCAAGTTTTGTGGCCGGCGCTCGTCGCCCCGCGCATCACGAACCGGTGCCGTTCGGACTGGCATTCCAAAAGAATCGTGCAGAGGCGGGGCACCAGCGACCAAAGGAGTTGGCCGTCCACTTCGGTCTTCGTCTTGATGGTCCCCTTCCGATCTGGCTCGCCCGGCATCTCAACTCCCCGGTGCAAAAATGGCGCGATGGAAAGCGTACAGTCCAGTGTGGTTGAGCAAGGTCGGGCAGCAACGCGCAGAGAGAAAAGAGCGATGATTCACGATCGATCAGGACCCGAAAATGCAGAAGTTGAAGCGTCGCTTAGATCTCAGCGGGCAAGATACGCGGCGCTAGTAATGCACTCGAGAAACGACAGCCAGGAGATTACACATCGTGCTCGAATGGCATTTATGCAGCGATTCGAGAACATGGCTGATCCCGACAGGATCCTGGACGAACCTGAGCGTGCCCGTCGCTCAGAGCTGTTGAAGAGAGCCTACTTCGTTCGATTGGCCCGGTTGAGCGCAGAGGCGCGCGCGAGAAAACGCCGAGACTTAGTACACGGAGCTCCATAGCGTTCATTTATGCCAGTTGAGATCAATTGGACAAGAAAACTGCGCTTTTACAGGCGCCGAACGGCTGTCCGTGCATGCTGAACACCAAATCACTGGAACTTTTGCCTCTAATTGGCGCGATCGTGTCGACGAGCCGATCAGATTGCCGTACTTTATTGGAAGCGAAGTACACACCCCCAAAATTAGGGTGTCGTCACGCTCAGAAGAGTCTCCCGTAAGCTCAAATCCAATGTTCCTGATTGCAAAGCATTAAAACGCTCAGCGCTGTGCCCCAAATTCAACTGGGAAAGCGCTGTGCGGAAAATTATGGTGTCTTCGTTTCCAACACCCTAATTGTGTTATTCGACAGTAATGCGATGGTAGGGAAACATGGTGTCACTTCGCGCACGGTGAGGCCGCCATCCTCCCGACGCCACCGGTAGTAGTTCTGATCTGTGACCCCGATACCACGGGCTGCCAGGGCAACGGTCGACCCTTGTGCAAGAGCAACTTCAACCTCACGCAACTTCCTGATGATCTGCTCAAGTATGTACTTCCTGCGAGCCATATCTCCCCTTTCTCCGATTCCAAAACTCTAACTCTAGAGTTGGATCGGTTTTCGGGGGGCAGGTCAGGATGGCTGGCCATGATCTCTCCCAAGATTTCTATATATAACTAGTAGTCGGAATCATGGGTACTTTCATGGCCGTTGCGAACGGAGATGGAGGCTCGGCCAAACGCCTACACCGTTCATACATGCTTCACACGCGGACCTGATAGACGGCTGCGATGATGCGGTTTACACCGGATGTGCTCGGGCAA
>JADFHP010000167.1 GCA_022567135.1 Chloroflexota bacterium | reverse complement strand
ACGAGATCGCGATCACGAATGCGATCAATTCGTTGAGAGGCGTCTCCCAATTTGATTTGGGTCTGGAATCAACAGACGTCTACGCTGCGAGACTTCACAGAATGCTTGGTGATCTTGAGTCCAGCGCGCTCAGATTTCAAAGTGCAGTTGATCTCTCTCGTCGGACCGAGACCACCGTTCCGCTTGCTTGGTGTCTGGCCGACTATTCCGAAGTCCTCCTCCAACGCGACAACCCCGGCGACCGCGAAAAGGCCACCGAGCTCCAAGACGAGGCCATCGCCATCGCGGAGGAACTCGGCATGAAGCCGGTGCTGGAGCGCGTGCTGGCGCAGCGGGAGATATTGAAGGCGTAGGGCGGCGAGGCGAAGAGTTGCTTGCTACCGCGTATCGCAATTTGACTGTTGTAGGTGACGCCACGGGTGGCCGGGGAGGCGGGGCGTAGTTCGTTCTATCGGAATATCGCCCTTCACAGTTCGTCCCGGAGCATGCCAAGCAGGTCGTGATCCACGATGGCGCCGCCATAGTCTTGGCCCCACAGCAGCATTCGTCTGCCCATGGTTTCTCTGAGATCCGGATCATCACTGGTCAAACCCGGAATCCCAAATGTCGCCAAGAGGATGGCGAGTCGCACCAACATCCAGGCCATGCTGCGCCTGTAATCGACTAGCAACTCATCCATCGAGTAATCGTTTACGCCGCGCATTGACAGTTCACTGAGATAGACATCCAACAGGACGGATTCGTATTCCTCGCGGTTCTCGAATCTCACACACTGCACGATCAGGGTTGAGAGATCGATCGACGGGTCACCGGGTGACCATGTTTGCCAATCGATGACTATTATGTCGGGTCCGTCAGAGCCGTTCTGGCCATCGGGGAAAAGTACGTTCCCAACGTGGAAATCACCGTGCCGCAGAGTCGGCGTTTTGCTCAGTAGTGGGCCCAGTACGCGCTCCACGTTTCCAAGAAGGAGGTCTCCGGCCTCCACAGCATTCGCGGGCATATGTTCAACAGCGAATTCACGTGAGGCGGGCCAGTTTTTGGAGAACCCAGTTTCCAGCCTCGCGGCATCATAAATTTTGCTCTTGCCCACGTACGGACTAAGCTCCTCACTCCCCCACCAGTATGCGTGAAGCTGAGCCATGGTTCGCACGACCGCCGTCAGGTCTGAGAGGGGGACATCGTCGAGATACGAGCGACCAGTGGCGTCCGTGATGTTCTCGATAACCGAGACGTATCTGAGAGGCTCTGGCTGATAGGCGGCGAAGTAAGCCCGCGGGACACGGATGCCGGGATTCCGGCCGGGCCCGTTGTAGAAGTCGGCCTCCGACTCGTAGAACCCGATATCGTCCATAATTGCGCCTGCTCCGGCGCTGGTGGTGACTACTTTTACGAAGACTGAATCAGGCGCATTCGGCCCGCTTTCCGAA
This sequence comes from Chloroflexota bacterium, assembly GCA_022567135.1. Classification (GTDB taxonomy): domain Bacteria; phylum Chloroflexota; class Dehalococcoidia; order Lucifugimonadales; family Lucifugimonadaceae; genus UBA1151. The sequence continues at coordinate 3,241 of JADFHP010000167.1, read as the reverse complement.
TAGATGAGGCTTAGAACACCCGAGTCGGAGCCGCGGCCGCACGCCTGGGTTTCTGACTGGCTCATCGATTGAACCGTGACAGCAGGAAATCCGGCGTCCCGAAGAACACCGGTCATCCACTCCGGAGTGATGTCGGCGATTGTGGCAGGGATGGAGCGGTTGCCGTTCATCGCGCGTTCTGGGTCTGTGCGGCGTCTATTCCACGCATGGCGTCTCCTTCACCGGGCAGTAGACCAGATCAGGTGGGTGGGTGCAAACGGAGTGCTGCTACTTAGGCTCAGGCTAGCTTTCTGGGAGGTATGCGGCACGCCGACGGGCAGCAGGGCGATCCGCCAAGGGCCTGTACCCACCGAGAGATACCGGGTGCCCCCGGCCATCTCCCGAAAGAGCACCAACGATTTCACCCTGAGGTGGACTGCGCACGCCACCACCGGGAGACGACTGCGTTTTCCGACTCTCCTAGTCTGCTGTGCATACAACAAGCCCGCCGAACATAGAGCCAGGGTGCTCAAGGGGAGACGAGATGTTGAACACAGCGAGAATAGAACAGAGATTTGAATCTACGGTCTGGACTTCCGTTCAACGTGTTATAGCATCGCCGGCGCCGCTGGCCGCACTGGTAGTGATCGCCTCTGTCGGGCTACTAGTTGTTCTGGGCGGTCTCATACGAGCTGGTGCCCTGAAAACTATTGATAGCTCAGTCCTGGGCTGGATCACAGACGTTGATTTTTCTGGACTTGGTGTAATCACCAAAACGCTCGACGCCGGTCTTGACGGACCCGTCGGTGCCGCGATTGTCGTCGGCGCAGTCTCCGCACTATTTGCTTTCAAGCGCTCCGGGTATGCGATGGCACTGCTCATCGGAATGGGTGTCCTTGGACTCGCATCTCTCCCGTCCGACTGGGCCCTTGGCCAATTCGCTGGCCGTATGCGTCCTGTCGAGGGTTCAGATGAGTTGAGTTTCGCCAGCGGACACGTCCTCTTCGCGACTATCCTCGCTGGATTTTCTGCCTGGCTCGCGGTTCGACGCCAACCCATGAATCTGCGTTCGGTCGGGATCATCGCCGTTGCCTTGCTTTTCGTGGCCATGGCGGGTTTCACCAGGATCAACAGCCTGGCCCATCACCCGAGTGACATCATAGGCGGACTCCTGTGGGGAATCGCCGGCCTCGGCGTTTTGATCACGGTCTACCGCAGGTTTGAAAGCGTTCGATGGATCTCCGCCCCGAAGATGGGACGCGATGTCCCGTCAGTTTCAGGCGATGGCATCCGCTACAACGGCTCGTACGCCAGCGCGGTCGTACTGGACGCCAACGCCGGCACCGCCACCAAGCACTTCCGGCCCCCGGCCATCATCCAAGCGATGTACTGGACGGCGTTCCAGTCCAGGTTCCCTTACGACCACAACCGCGACGCCCTTGAGGCGACGACGTACCGTCGACGGATCGCTGGACTCTTGACTCGGTACCGGTTCGGTAAGGACCTGGTCGCGCCGGTCCTGGAGATCGACTGGTCTAGCGGCAAACCGAGCATGATCACCGAGTTGATCCCGGGGCATGAGGCCGAAAACGACGACCCTGCGAAGGAATTCCTGGGCGACGTCTCGGAGCTGTTCGCGAACGCGGGCCTCCCGGTATGGCAACTCAATCCCAGGAATCCTCACGCTCACACCAACTTGATCCTGACTCCGGAAGGCGATTATAAGATCGTCGATCTTGAGTCCGCCATCGTTACGCCCTTCCCTGCGTCGGGCCAGTTCCGTTCCGCACTGCGCCGAGGAGCATTCCCGATCTTTGACGACATTGATTTCGACCGCCTCCGAGCCTTCGTCGCTTCAAACCAGGTCGAGATGCACTCTGCCCTCGGAGCTGAGGGCATATGGGAGCTGGAAAAATCGATCACCGACGCGGAACGCTCGATAACGGCTTGGCACCGGTCGGAAACGAGGCTGGCGAGCAAAATTATTCGGATCACATACGCCATATTCAACTGGGCCGGCGCATTCCAGAAGCTGCGGAACCTGGTGGCAACGTCGGACGAGCGGGCCGAGGCGTTCCTGATGAAGGGCCTGGACCGCTGGCAGGAGGAAGGCCGGATCTCGGCAAGCGACGCCGATGAAACGCGGCAATACCTGGTCGGCCGCGAGGTTCACGACGGACTCCGCCATCTGGGCGCCCACCTCGCTATTACGGTCGTGTTTCGGTTCCCGTTTGGAAGCATCCTGCGTCCGGCCTGGACGCTCTTGTTCTTCCTCAGAGAACTGTCGCTTCGCCTGCGTCCCGGCACCCGTGACCGGCGTGGGTCGCTGATGCTGCACGGTCCGCACGTAATGTTGCTATCCATCGTCCCCGGCTTCGGCGGGCTGGCGTATCTGGTGTCCGGACCGCTGCGCAAGCCTATCCTGCTCCGGCTGATGCTGGACCGGGTCGCTCGTAAAGTCCGCCTCGGATCATGTTTCGCACCACAACCCCTTGATGCATCTGGGGACACGGCATCTGCTGCGGGCAATGCCGTGGAGGCCACCAAACTATCTGACGAGTCCCCCGAGGCGGTCCGTGCCAGCGTTGATGCTGCCCGGCCGGTGCGCCGGACAGCGCTTCCGATTCCGGAACCCGCGGCTGCGCGGGCCGCATCCCGCGCGGTGGCGTGCGCCTGCTCCAGCCGCTGCCGGCGCTCGCCGAAGGCGCGGCGCCGATCGTCGGTAACGAGCCTCCGGCATGCTTCGGTGAGCGCTGGGAGCGTGGCCTCCGCATCGGCGGCCATCGCCACATCCACCTCCGGATACCGCTGGAAGTCCTGGAAGTTGCTCTTCGTGAAGAGATCGGAGGCGGTGATGCTGATGAGCCGTGTGCCCGGCCTGATGCGGGATCTGGACGTCCGGTGCAGCGCATCGCGGAGAACGGACACCGTTCCCCAGAAGTCCGTCAGTTCGAGGCCCAGAATGACGTCGGCACTGGCGATGAGCGGGCCCGCGCTCTGTGACTGGTTGAGCGGATGACGCGTCGGGATGTTCATGCGCCCGCGCCGGTCGATGACCGGCGCCTGCAGCGTCTCGGCAAGCTCGACCAGCAACGCCATGCCGGCCGGCGTGCGCGCGACCCGATCGGCCACGATGACCGGGTTCTGCGCGTTGACGAGCAGCCTCGCGGCTTCGGCGACAGCCCCCGAATCGCCCTGGGGCGGGGTCGCCACTGTCAGCCTCGGGATGCGCAGCCGCGAAGCAACCTCGGGCGAAATCGGA
>JADFHP010000166.1 GCA_022567135.1 Chloroflexota bacterium | reverse complement strand
ACAGGGCGGCGGCCGCGTTGATTACCGCAACCGTTCTCGCAGATCGCTCGACGCCTGCCGGGGCATTGTGGCCCCCGCCTTTGCCTGCCAGAACGCCTCGAACCAGACCGATGCTCTCTTCGAGGGTGCTAATGCGGACGTGGGCGGGCTCGCCTTCCGGCTGGTTGAAGTCGGCGGGTCTCGCCCGATTCTTCTTGACTTCGCCACCGGCAACCTCCCAGACCTCTGTGTTGCCGGAAACGCTGAACTTGTCGGACCCGTCGCTTCCGTGTGCGAGCAGCACGTGCTCGGCGCCCAGCAGCACGAGGGCCTTTGCCATCCTCAGGGCGAGCGAGGGATCGGCGACTCCTATGACCTGATGTTTTGTGCCGGCAGGGTTTGTTATTGGCCCCAGGATGTTGAAAACCGTCCGGATTCCTATCTGGGGGCGGAGCGGGCCGGCATGTTTCATGGACGGATGGAAGGTCTGGGCGAACATGAACGCCACCCCGACCTCTTCCAGGCAACGCCGGACGCCCTCAGGCTGGAGGTCGATCTTCACGCCGAGAGCTTCAAGCGCATCGGCGCTTCCGGAGGCGCTGCTCGCGGCGCGATTCCCGTGTTTGGCTACAGGGATGCCGGCTCCCGCTGCGATGAACGCAGACGTAGTAGAGATGTTGAACTCGTTTGTGCCGGTGCCTCCGGTGCCCGCGATATCGACGACGGGCCCATCCCACTCGACGTGCAGAGACCGCTCTCGCATGGCTAAAGCCATCCCGGCGATCTCTTCCGCCGTCTCGCCCTTCATGCGGAGGGCCGTCACGAACGCGCCGAACTGGGCGGGCGTGGCCTCGCCATCCATGATGACACCCATCGCCTCGGCGGCTTCGCCCATCGAGAGATCGTTGCCATCCACAACGGCCTGTATCGCCCGCTTGATGTCAGCCATCGGCCCTTTTCGTATTCATCTTTCTGGCTCTTTCATGTCGAGAAAGTTCTGCAGCAGTTGCTTGCCCGCCGGTGTCACAATCGATTCCGGGTGGAACTGCATACCCTCTATCGCGTACTTGCGGTGCCGGACGCCCATGATGATTCCGTTGTCCGTGCGCGCCGTGACTTCCAACTCTTTCGGTAGTGAATCGGGTTCGATCGCCAGTGAATGGTATCGGACGGCCTCGAACGGGTCCGGCACTCCGGCAAAGACGCCCTTCCCATCATGATTGATAAGGGATGTCTTGCCGTGCATGATCTCGCCCGCATGGACTACTTTGCCGCCGAATGCGTCTGCCAGGCACTGGTGCCCCAGGCAGACGCCCAGGACCGGCACGACGCCCGCGAATCGCTTTATCGCCTCGACCGATACGCCGGCGTTTTCCGGGCGCGACGGGCCCGGAGAGACGACGACCCGCTCGGGCTTCATGGCTTCGAGCTCGGCCACGGTCATCTGGTCGTTCCGGACGACCTCGATCTCACTGACTCCCAGCTCGGACAGGTACTGGTACAGGTTGTAGGTGAAGCTATCGTAGTTGTCGATGAGTAGCAGCATGTTCAATCTCCTGTGGCCTCTATGCCCGTCTGGCGGCTTCAGCCCCGTCGATCGCCTTTTGCAGTGCGCCCATCTTGTGGAGTGATTCATCAAACTCGCCCGCGGGCGTGCTGTCGGCCACCACGCCGCCACCCGCCTGCAGGTGGGCGACGCCGTCCTTCATCACGATGGTCCGGATGCCGATGCAGGTGTCCATGCTGCCGTGGTACGAGAAGTAGCCGACGGCTCCGGCGTATGCGCCGCGCTTGTCGGGCTCCAACTCGGCGATAAGCTCCATTGCCCGCACTTTCGGTGCGCCCGAAACCGTGCCGGCCGGGAAGCCGGCTCGCAGAACATCGAACGCGTCGTACCTGTCGTCGAGTTTGCCGGTGACGTCTGAGACAAGGTGCATTACGTGGGAGTAGTACTCCACGTCCATCATCTGATTCACCTTCACAGTGCCGGGGACGGCCACGCGGCCAACGTCGTTCCGGCCCAGGTCGAGCAGCATTACGTGCTCAGCCTTCTCTTTCTCGTCGTTCCGCAACTCTTCGGCCAGCCGGGCGTCCTCTTCAGGGGTCTCGCCGCGAGGACGTGTGCCCGCTATGGGATGAACGGCCACTTCGCCGTCCACCGCTCTGACGAGTAGTTCCGGTGATGCGCCGACGATCTGGAAGTCGCCCATGTCCAGGTAAAACATGTACGGCGACGGGTTTATGGCCCGCAACGAGCGGTAGATGTCGAATGGAAGCGCACTGGTCTTGCGCTCCATGCGCTGCGACAGGACGACCTGGATCACCTCGCCATCGAAGATCGCCTTTTTGCCCTCCTCGACCATCGCCTCGTAACGCTCGCGGGTCATGTTGGGGAGTGAAGGACTGCCGCCTGTGGCGATCTCGCCTGCTGCCGACTCGTAGTCGAGTGCGCCGTCTTCGCTGCGTATCCAGCGGCCGGGCGAGCGAATATGGGCGTTGGGCGGAAGCGGGCCTTCGAGGCGCTCGATCAGTTCTTCAACTTTCCCCCTTGCGCGATCGTAGGCTTCGGAGGGGTCTCCAGTGCTCACATCGGCGTGCGCCAGCACAAGGATGTTGTGCTTGACGTGATCGAAGACCAGCATGCCGTCGGTCAGCATGTGGATAGACTCCGGGATGCCGGTGCCCACGCCGGAAAGCGCGGGCACGCGGGGCTCGAAGTACCGGATGGCGTCGTAGGAGATGTAGCCGACGGCCCCGCCGTGGAAGCGCTCGGGAAGGCCGTCGATTGGCGCGTAACGGACCGCATCGAGCCGTTCTTTTACCGCGATGAGGGGATCAATTTCGCCGTCCGGCTCACCCGGTCCGGTCCTTATTACATGTTCCGGCTCGGTGCCGATGAAGCTGTAGCGGGCCAGCCTCTCGCCGCCCTCGACCGATTCGAGCAGGAACGAGTATGGGCCGCGCGCCGTCTTCAGGAACGCGGAGACCGGCGTCTCCAGGTCCGCCGATATCTCACGAAAGACCGGGATCAGGTTGTACTGCTGTGCCAGTTCAAGGAACCGGCTCTTTTCTGGAATATGCATCGCTTTATGCCTCAACAATTCGATGTGATGTGCCGCGGGGTTAGTTGAGGCTCCGCCAACGGAACTCCCCGATTAGGCCGAATAGCAGGATCATCGCGCCGCACCCGTCGTTGTTCTGGCGGCGAGTCCAACGTACTCGCGAGCAAGATCCAGCGTCAGCCGGGCCTCCTCGCGGGCGCGCTCCGCTCCCTGCCGAAGCACGTCTTCCACGTAGTCGAGGTCGCCCTCCAGTTCGTGCCGCCTGTCGCGATAGGGCTCGAAGTAGCTCACCATCGCGGCCTGAAGCAGGCCCTTGCTTGCGCCGTACCCCATTTCACCCGCCCGGTAGGCCCGGCTCATGGCGTCAGCGTCTTCCTGCGAAGCGAACAGCCGGTAGAGCTGGTAGACGATGTCGGTGCCAGGGTCTATCGGCTCGCCCAGCGGCGTTGATGATGTCTTCACGCGCTTTACGCGGGCGGCAATCTCGTCTTCACTGGCGAAAATGGGCACAGTGTTGTCATAGCTTTTGCTCATCTTCTGCCCGTCCATGCCGGGGACGACCGCGGCATCGTTGAGTATCGTCTTCGGGCGGGGGAACAGATCGCAGTCGTAGGCGGCGTTGAAGCTCCCCGCGATGTCGCGAGTGATCTCCAGGTGCTGTGCCTGGTCCTGTCCCACGGGGACGAGGCTGGAGCGGACGATGAGTATGTCCGCGGCCTGAAGGAGCGGGTAGATATAGAGGCCGACCGATGCGGCTATTCCCTGTCGGACCTTGTCTTTGTAGGCAACCGCGCGATCAAGCAGGCCCACCCCTGTCACGCAGCCGAGAATCCAGGTCAACTCGCACACTTCCGGCAAGTCTGACTGCCGGTAAAACGTCGCTTTGTCGGGATCGAGGCCGAGAGCCAGATAGTCCAACGCCACGCCGCGGACCAGCCGCCCCATCTCCTCAGGATCCTTGACCGTGGTCAGTGCGTGGTAGTCGGCGATGAAGTAGAAGGCCTCACCGGCGTAGCGGTCCTGGTACTCGAGGTGCTGTTTGATCGCACCGAAGTAGTTTCCGATATGCAGCACGCCCGTCGGCTGGATGCCCGATAGAACCCTCTCGGCCGGTCCCGATGCGTCAGCCATGCCGCCAGATGAGTTGGAACTGTCAGGTTTTGCTGTCATTTCGCTCTGTCCTCGTCCTGATACGGCTCCAAAGTGGCCGTTAAACAAAAAGCCTCGCCCGTACAGGGGCGAGGTTCAATTCGCGGTGCCACCCTGATTATCCCGATGTTAGTCGGGACATCTCATGTCAGGAGCCAGACCTGAAACAATAACGGTCTGAGTCCCCGGGCTCTGATAACGGTGCCCTCTCCGGCTCAGGTTACTTGCCCCGACAAGTCGGAACGTTCGCCCTGCGGCTCCCGGGTCCATTCGGCCAGGCCCATCGGCGCCGGGATTTCACTATCCCCGGCTCTCTGTGCCCTGGTGCCCTGGCGTACTAGTCCCGTTCGCAGCCTTTACAGATTCTGCTGCTGAAGAGTTTATGCTCACGGAATCCGCAGCGTCAATCGGTGAAGGGCGAAAGCCCGGCCATGAAAACGTGCGGAACAAATCAATCTCAGTGTGCGTCTGTATATGCGACAGGCTAAAAATATCAAT
>JADFHP010000051.1 GCA_022567135.1 Chloroflexota bacterium | reverse complement strand
TGGGTGCAGGGGAAACCCTGCCAGCCTGGCTTTATCTCATTTCACCGCCGAGACCAACTTCACGCGCCTCGACTTATTGTCATCCCGATCGGAGTCCCGATTCCGATCGGGTCGCAGTCGAGGGATCTCAGCATCCTGCGGCTACTCGCCATCGCATCCGGCCGCAAACGCCCCAATCCCCATACAGTCCAGAGCATCTGGCCTGGGGCAACTCGCCATCGCATCCGGCCGTAAACACCCCAATCCCCATACAGTCCAGAGCATCTGGCCAGAGACATCTGGGGTGGGCCCGGCAGGAATCGAACCTGCGATCAATCGGTTATGAGCCGACTGCTCTAACCACTGAGCTACGGGCCCGCGCTGGCAGCGCTCTTAGTATGACATCCCGCGCTAGAGATTCGCACCCGCATAGCCGTTCACGGCTGCCGCTGCAGAGGAAGGCGATTCGCAGGCGGGCTATTCCCGGGCCGGCTTGCTTACCGCGTCCCCCGCTGCACTCGCAGGTCCGGCTGGTAGGCCGTACGCAACACCTCTGTGTCGAACTCGACCGGCTTCTCGCCGTTGGAATACTCGTAGAGGGCGGCCTTGAAGATGCCTTCCATCGCTCCCACGATGCCGAACGCAATCGAGATGGTGATGACGCCCACGATAATGCCCAGTACCGGCGACACCGCGAAGATCAGCGCCGCGGGAAGTATGGCGACGACGCCGGCAATAATCCGCATGATGCCGAACCCGAATGAGGCCGTGATCTGCCGTCCCCAGGTCCCACGGATCATGCTGGACGACCGCTTTATGGCGGCGATCGGACCGAGGCCCTCAGCGACTAGCACCGGGATGACAAAGAATGTCATCAGTGACCAGGCGCCCTGCAACAATCTGACAACGATCTGGCCCATAATGCCGTCCTGGCGGTTTCGCAACATCTGGAGGATTAGACCGACCGTAGCGGCGATTATCGCCCAGCCGAGAATGGCCGGGATGTGGCGCGACGCCACCGCCAGCCCGGATCGGATGTTCGGGTCCCCCCCGCGCAACCGCTCGAGCGCCGCAGCAACCAGCGCGGCGTTGAAGAAGATCGTCACGAAATAGACGGCCACGTAGAGAAGCACGAGCAGGACAACGTCGCCGGCGGCCAGTTCCTGCTTGGTATCGGAATCGGACATGACGTCCTGAATGCGGTCGAGCGAGCCGGAGGCCGCCGCGATCGCCGCGAATACTCCCACCGCAATGCCTGCTCCGATGACGCCGAATATAGGGAAGAAGATCAGCTCACGGTCCTTCATCAGAACGCGCCAGCTCATCTTCATGAGTTCGAAGGTATGGCCGATAGTTCTAAACATGCGTCGAGTATAACCGCCTGCATCTCGAAGACGGTTTTCGCCTGTCCGCAGATTGTACCCGTATCAAGATGCGCCCCTGTCGCCGCCGTCGCCGATCAATACCATATCCCCGAAATACCCTCTTCACTGAAGACTACAAACGTGGTAATCGCGGAGACCAGGTGAGGCATCACCGGCCCGTGGGACCTGCACCGATTCGCATAGCGCATATAATGCGGCCCCATTCGAGAGTGGCTATAAAGGCATGAGGAGTTCACGTGGCGGACTTTGAATTCGCGGCGCCGGTCGAGCTCGATGAGGCGCTGCGCCTGCTGAGCGGGACCCCCGGGTCACGGCCGCTGGCGGGCGGCACGGACCTGATCGATCAGCTCAACGCCGGGCGACGCACTACCGGCCTCGTGGTCGACCTGAAGCGCATCCCAGTGCTGATGCGGCTCGACGTGGACGGCGATGGCCTTCACATCGGCGGCGCACGGTCTTGCACAGACGTCCAGCAGCACTCCGCCGTTCGCGCCGACTACGCCGGGCTGGCCGAGGCGTGCGGCCTGATCGGCGCCGTGCAGATCCAAAACCGGGCCGCCGTAGCAGGCAACGTATGCAACGCCGCCCCCTCCGCGGATACGATCCCCGCGCTCATATCCCTCAGCGCCCACGCCATAATCAGAAGCCAGAACGGCACGCGCGATGTGCCGCTGGATGAGTTCTTCATCGGCCCCGGACAGACCGTGCTGAACGACGGTGAGATACTCGAAGAGCTGGTCCTCCCCACCCCGCCCGATTCGAGCGCAAGCGCATACCTGCGGTTCATACCCAGGAACGAGATGGACATCGCGGTCGCGGGAGTTGGCAGCTACCTCGAAGTCGATCCGAATTCGAAGGTCATAACCAGGGCCCGAATCGCGCTCGCCTCCGTGGCCCCCACCCCGGTGCGGGCGAGGGAGGCTGAATCCCACCTCGAGGGCAAAGTGCTATCAGACGAAGTGATAGACGAAGCCGCCGCTCTCGCTCCGAATTCGGCCAGCCCGATATCCGACGTACGCGGCTCGGCCGAGTTTCGGCTCGAACTGGTGAAAGTGCTCACCGCTCGCACACTCCGGAAGTGCGCCGAACGAATCGGTTAGACCGGGTAAGCTAGTCTCACACAGGATAGGCAAGGTCTCTTGGCGAAAATACAGATCACCACAACTGTCAACGGCGATGAACGCGAGCTGCTGGTAGAGCCCGGCTGGACGCTCCTGCGAATGCTTCGGGATGAGCTGCTGCTTACCGGCACCAAGGAGGGCTGCAGCAATGGCAACTGCGGCGCCTGCACGGTGATTCTGGATGGCCGGACCGCCGACTCCTGCCTTGTGCTGGCAGCGGAAGCCGACGGCCGGGAAGTCACCACCGTCGAGGGGATTGCCTTCGGAGCCGAACTCAACGTCGTCCAGGACGCGTTCATGCAGGACGCCAGCATGCAGTGCGGATTCTGCACCCCCGGATTCATCGTCTCCACTACAGCACTGCTCAGGGGCAATCCTGCTCCAGCAGAAGATGAGATCAGACTGGGACTCGCCGGTAATCTCTGCCGCTGTACCGGCTACGACAAGATCGTGAAGGGCGTGCAGGACGCGGCCGCGTCTCTGGAAAAGCAGGGGGCCAGACTCTGAGCGCCCCTCGCGGCATCTGGAAAAACGGAGGGCGCCCCCGGTCCCTGCTTCCTTACCCGACCAGTCGTGAGGCGCTCTCTGTATGCTAATCTCTAAGTTGCGAATCATCCTGAGAAACCCCTGAGAAACCAGGAACAAATCGCAACCTGACGCGCTTCAATTTCCCGCGACGAGGATCCGTATGGAAGAGGTATTCCGCGACGCTGTAGACCAGCTCCGCGGCGACCATAAGGTCGTCATGGCGACGGTCGTGCGCACGTCCGGATCTACCCCCCAGAAGCCGGGCGCCAAGCTTCTCGTCAGAGAGGACGGAAGCGCGGTCGGCACACTGGGCGGCGGATGCGTTGAAGGCGACATCTGGTTCGCAGCCCGGATGCTGTTGAAAGAAGGCGGCCCGGCACAGGTTCGCGACTACGAACTTAACGAAGACCTTGCTGCGGTCGACGGCCTAATCTGCGGCGGAACGATGTATTTCCTCATCGACCCGATACGGGAATCGGGCGACCTGCTCCCGTTCGCAGAAGAAGTAGTGGCCGCCTATGACGGCGGAGTCCCGGTCGCGGTCGCGTCGCTCATGGCCGCAGCACCCGGCTCAGGCCTGACCGTGGGCGCAAAAATACTCATACGCGAAAACGGCACGACGGAAGGCTCGCTTGGCAGCGGCGATCTTGACGAAGACGCAGTCAAGCGCGCCAGCCAACTCATGGCCCTGGGCAAGCAGGAGTACGTCAAAACGGACGCCGGGAACGAATATTTTCTCGAGGCGTACACCACTCCGCCAAGGTTGATCCTGGCCGGAGGCGGCCACGTCAGCAAGGCGATCGCGCCGATAGCCGCGAGCGTCGGATTCAATATCACCGTGATCGACGACCGGCCAGAATTTTCTGACGCGGAGCGATTCCCCGAGGCGGACCAGGTATATACCGAGGAGTTCGTCTCCGCACTGGAACGGCTTCCGATCAACGCCAACACCTTCATTGTCATCGCCACGCGCGGCCATCGACATGATGACGTCGCGCTGGAAGCGGCCGCTAAGTCGAAGGCCGGATACGTGGCGTTGCTGGGAAGCCGCCGCAAAACCATCTTGATCTATGAGGCATTGCTGGAACGCGGTGTGAGCATCGAACGGATTTCCGAGATCAATTCACCCACTGGCCTTAACATCCACGCCCGCACACCCGAAGAGATCGCCGTCAGCATCGTCGCCGAGATGCTCATGTTCCGCCTCGGCGGGGATGGAACGCCAATGAAGCTTGAGGAGCGGTACCTCGAGAGGATCCAGGCCAAAGCTGCGCCTACAACTGCGGCCGATTAGCGCGCCGACGGCCAGCGACTGGACGGCTGCAAATTGAAGATATCTGCAATCCTGCTCGCTGCCGGCGAGTCGACGCGCATGGGTTCACCCAAACCCCTCCTCGACTGGTTCGGCATGCCGCTGGTCCAGAGCCAGATCGACTCACTGCTCGATGCGGGCGTCAATTCCGTGTTCGTCGTCACCGGCCACCGCGCCTACGAGGTACGGGAAGCGATTAAGGGCAATCGCGTCCAGACCGTCGTGAATCCAAATTACAAAGAGGGCAAGTCCACGTCGGTGAAGGCCGGCCTCGCGGCTCTGCCGGACAATATCGATGCCATAGTCCTTCTTGCCGTCGATCAACCCCGCCCCTCGTGGCTCATCAAACAGGTACTGGATGCGCACATAGCGCGCAAAGCCGTGATCTCATGCCCCAGGTACGAGGGCCACGGCGGACATCCGCTCATATTCGACGTCGGCCTCATGCTGGAACTCGATCGCATATCCGAGCATTCCCACGGTGTCCGCGCGGTGATGCGGAATCACTCCGCCGAGATCAACTGGGTCGAAACCGATTCTCCGGTTGCGCGACTGGACATGAATACCTCGGACGCCTACGAGGCCGCCAGGGACGTGTACGCGGCCAACGAAAGGCCTGCCCACGACGAGGCTGATTGAGCGCTGCGATCGAGTCGGCTCAGGAGTTTCTGCGGGCCGATGAACTGGATGGCTGGCTGCTGAGGGACTACCTGGGCGCGAATCCCATCCTGTGGAACGTGCTCGGTCGGAAAGCCGAGAACATTACGCGTCCCTGCTGGCTCTTCATCCCCCCCGACGGGCGGCCTACCGTTCTGGCGCATGACGTCGATACCGGCCGTATGGCCGAACTCTGGTCCGAGCTTGGAGAGGAGGTTGCGGACGTCTCCGGATATTCGAGCCGCGATCAGATGGTCGGCCTGCTCGATTCGCTACTCGCTAACAGGCATCGCGTTGCAATGGAGTACTCGCCGGACGGCGCGCTCCCCCGCGTCGGGCGGGTAGACGCCGGTTCGATCGAGCTTGTTCGGGGCCTCGGCGTGGAAGTCGTCGGTTCGGGAGACGTCCTGCAGTATGCGACCGAGCGGTGGAACGAGGCGCAACTGGCGACCCACAGAGACGCCGCACGCAAACTCACCCGGATAGCCACCGACGCCTTCGAGTTCGTGCAAGAAAACATCAACTGGAAGATTACCGAGCACGATCTTGCCGAGTTCATCAGGGGCCGCTACGACCGCGTCGGACTCGTGGCAGATGACGGGCCCGTCGCAGCCGTCGACGCACACTCATCCGACCCGCATTACGAGCCTCGGCCGGACGCCGCAGCGGTCATCAGGCGGCGAAGTTGGCTGCTCATCGACCTCTGGGCGCGCCAGAAGGGCGACCCGGATGCGATGTACGCCGACATCACATGGACGGCCTATCTCGGGTCGGATCCGTCCACTGAGCAGCGCAGCGCCTTCGACGCCGTCATCGCAGGACGGGACGCGGCCGTGGAACTGATACGGAAGAAGATGGCGGCGGGCGAGCCTGTGCAGGGCTGGGAGCCGGACCGGGCTGCCCGTGACCTCATCGAAAAGGCGGGCTATGGAGGCCAGTTCGTCCACCGCCTCGGCCATAGCCTGGGCCGGACCGTTCACAGTAATGCCGTAAACCTGGATGACTGGGAGACGCACGACACCCGCACACTGTCTCCCGGCCTTGGCGTGACCGTCGAGCCGGGGATATACGTTGGCGACTTCGGTGTGCGCTCGGAGATCGATCTCTACATAGGCGAAACAGGACCGGAGATCACGACCGACCCGCAGACCGAGATCTACCTGATCGATGTCTAGCGCGGCGCCACGCCTTTAGAAACTATCCCCAAAACCCCGTCTCCCGCCAGGAGAGAGCTGGGGTGAGGGAGAAACCCACTCTGACATTCGAGCCTGTAAACGCGTTTTGAGATAGTCACTTAGGCCACCTAGGGCACCTGTATGCCCACTCCCCGCTCCACGGCCATCCTGTAGACGCGCTCCCCTACTGCTACGTCCTCGAGTGCGATGCCCTGGGACTCGAATAGAGTCACGTCATCGTCAGAATTTCGCCCGGGCGTCTCTCCGCCGACGATCGATGCGAGCGGCTTCACCTGCTGCCACGTCAGGCGGCCGGCCTCTATCGGCCGCATCAGGTCGGCGCATTCGATCTGCGCCTGCGCCACGTCGTCGGTCGCGATCACGTTGGCCTTGGTGACCGCGGCAGTATCCAGCTCGCGCCTGAGATAACCGTTGGCGCCCGCGGCATTGATGTGAACGCCGGGCCAGACGTGTTCCCCGGTGATTACGGGCTCCGATGAGTTGGTTATCGCGATGATCACGTCCGCCCCTTCAACACACTCCTCCACGGACGCCGCCGCCGTGACCGGTATCTCCAGATCGGCCGTCATCATCGAAGCGAAGCCTTCGCGATTCGCCTTCGTTCGGGAGTAGACCCTTGCCGAATCGATGTTGAGAGCGGTTGCCACAGCTTCTAGCTGGGTGCGCCCCTGGTAGCCCGAGCCAATCACCGCGACCGTGCCGGAGTTGGGCCGCGCCATGTACTTGCTGGCGAGCCCGCTGGCGGCGCCGGTCCTGATCTGCCCCATGCGGTTGGCCTCGATGATGGCGAGCAGGCCCTCGCCCGTCGTGCTGTAGATCAGCACATGGAAGCCGACGCCGGCCCGTGAAGCCGTGTAAGACTTCTGGCCCACGACGTTCTTGCCGTGCCACGCAGCGGACATCAGGTTGTAACTTCCCGGCGAAAGGGGAATCCGAGAGCGGGGAGTGTTGACCGCTTCGCCCCGTGCCTGCGCTGAGAAGGCCTCATCCAGGCAGTCCATCGCGATAGGCATGGTCAGCAACTGGTTTACGTCTGCTTCAGTCAGATAAAGGGGCATGTTCACTCGTCCCTGATATGGCTCTGGTCATCGGATTCGAAGAAGTGGTTGAGCGGCCCGTGCCCCCCGCCGATCGGGTACGCGCAGCGAATCGCTTCGGTCACATATCGTTTTGCATCGGCTGTCGCATCACCCACGGACTCACCCCTGGCCAGGCCACTTGCGATCGCCGACGAGAATGTGCATCCGCTGCCGTGGGTATTGTTCGTATCGATACGGGGCGCGCTAAATTCCCTGAACTCAGTACCGTCATACAGTAAGTCCGGCGACTCCGGGCCTTCCAGGTGCCCGCCCTTGATGATGACGTTGCCGGCGCCCATCCCCGCGATGGCGCGGGCGGCGTCGCGTAACTCGTCGATGCCGGAGAGGCTGCTGTCGACCAGCACCTCCGCCTCGGGAACGTTTGGTGTGACCACCAGCGCAAGCGGCAAAAGGACGGATTTGAGCGCACCGACGGCATCCTCGCGCAGCAGCCGGTCACCGGACGCCGCCACCATCACCGGGTCGACCACAAGGTTTCTTATGCCATGCCGGGTTATGCCGGCGGCAACGGTCACGATGATCTCCGCGTTCGAGAGCATTCCCGTTTTCACCGCGTCTGCGCCGATATCTGACATCACCGCGTCGATCTGGCCCGCGATGACGGCCAGGTCGATCTCCTGGATGGCGGTGACGCCCAGCGTGTTTTGCGCGGTGACCGCGGTGATTACCGACGTGCCGTACACGCCGAAGGCAGCGAATGTCTTCAGATCGGCCTGAATTCCGGCGCCGCCGCCGGAATCAGAGCCGGCGATCGTCAGCGCCTTTGGCCTGCTGGCCTTGTTCTGGCTCGTCATTCGACCGGCCCCTCTGCATAAGCCATATCCCAGAAGCCGACCTCGTATGTCAACGCCCTCTCGAAGGCCGCCGCAACGCCTGCCGACAGGCTCTCAGGCGCACCGTCGACCACTTTCGTGAGGAATGCTACGAATGGGCCGAGGATGGCGGCCGTGTGAATCTCAATCCATTCCCTGTAAAGAGGACTCTCCGGACGCGCGCCTTCACTATTCAGTCGCTCACCCCATTCGAGATACACGCCTTCGGTAACCAGCATCGCGGCGCAGATCTCCTCCCAGGCGCCTTCATATGCCAGCCGGACGAGAAAGTCGCCGAACGCGGCGGTCGTGGGAAGGGGCTTTACCGCGCGGAAAGTGGATTCGGGGATGTCGAGATCGGCGAACGCCCGCAGAAACAGCGCGTCCTCGGCGCCCATCAGGTTGGCGAGAAACTCATGGACCGGCCGCCCCGACGGAAGGTCCGGCGCCCGGGCAATGGCGATGCCGGACATTCGAGCCAGATCGGTCACGAACAAGTAGTCCTGGAGTAGATAACGCCTGAACTTCTCGATCGGCAGGGTGCCGCTTCCGAGTTCCTCGATAAACGGATGCCGGGTGGCGCGAGTCCAGAGATCGGCGTATTCGGCCTTTAGAGTCTCGGTTCGTGCCAACTGCAGGTCCGATCTTCGCGAAATCACGTCGGATTCAGGTCGAATTCGGGGACGCCAGTCTAGCATCGCGGGATGCTTCGTGAGATTCGGCTGGGCGCCCCGCCGCCCGAGGCTGCGGAGATCACGATCGCGAACACATCATCTACCCTTAGCCTCATGCGAGCGTTACTGGCCGCTATTAACTGCCCAAAGGGTGAGATCGAGGCGAATCTCGCCCGGCATGTCGCCATCCTGCACGAGGCGGCCGAAGCAGGCTGCGACATCGCCGTCTTTCCGGAAATGTCGCTCACGGGGTACATCAACCCGAAAATCCACGCCGATGGTTCGGTCAAGTTGCGTTCCGATGCCGTCCTGGAACTGGCCGAACAGACTGCGAAAACCGGTGTGGGCGCGCTATTCGGCATTGCCGAGCGTGCCGACAAAGGGGGAACTCTCATCACCCAGGTATTTGCCAGAAACGGCCGGATTGACGGGAGTTACAGTAAAAGACATCTGGGAGAGGACGAAGAGTTATTCCAGGCCGGTGACTCACCGTTCACATTCAGCCTCAACGACGTCCGGTTCGGAGCGGCCATATGCGCTGAGTCGGGCGTCGCCTATCCCTTTGGCGAACCGGCAGCAGACGGTGCAAGCGTCGTATTCCACTGTTCAGCGCCCGGCCTCTGGGGCACACGCAAAACTGATGTGGAGTGGCAGGATGGATTTGACTGGTGGCACGGTGAATGCATCGAACGCCTCTCAGCACACGCCGAGGAATTCGGCATTTGGATCGCGGCTACCGGCCAGGCGGGGTCCACGGTCGATGAAGACTTCCCCGGCTGGGCCGGCCTGTTCGACCCCAACGGCCGCCTTGTCACCGAGCTACCGGACTGGCGCGAGGCCACGCTGATAGCGGACATTCCTCTCGACAGCCGCTAGTTCGCCGCGAACTGGTTCGTGAACGCGCTGTTCGGGTCTACGTCCTCGCCGATGAAGCCCTGGGACTTCATCCAGTCCGCGAAACTCTCCCAGCGCGATCGCTCCTGCCAGCCAATCGACGGAGCGCCCGCGGTCCACATCGGCTGCAGGAGATCGACTCCACGCCGTTCCAGCTCTTCGTCAACCGTATCTGGATTCAACTCGAGCAGCGTATCGATCGACGCCTGCGGGTTCTCGTTGGCCGCCTCGAAGCCGCGGCGCATAGCCCGCACGAACTTCTCCACCACTTCCGGCCGGTCCCTGATCGTGTCTTCACTGGCCGTCAGCACCAGTTCGTAGAAGTCGGGCACACCCCACTCCTCCATGCGCATGATGTTGACCGGCTCTCCCTGGAGTTCGATGCGTATCGACTCGTGAGTCCAGTAGGCGCCGACGATCGCGTCGACCTGCCCGCCAAGAAGTGCTTCGACGAGGCTGAATCCGACATCCACCATCTCAACGTCGTCCAGCGTCAGCCCTTCTTCCGCCAGCATCGTGGCAAGCATTCCCTGGTTCGACGGTATGTTCGGGTGGCCGACCTTCATTCCCTTCAGATCGCCCGGGCTATCGATGCCGGACGAGGCAAGCGCCATCACGGAGTTAAGCGGATGTTGAACCAGTCCCATGATCGACACCACCGGCACTTCCGCCGATCGGGCGAGCAGGAGATCGGGCTGGTAAGAGATACCGAAGTCGTCACGCCCCGCGCCAACGGTCTGCAGGACTGTCGAAGGATCCGCAGGGGTGTACACGTTCACGTCGAGCCCCTCTTCCAGGAAGTAGCCTCGCTTGACCGCTTCAAAGATACCGACGTGATTGGAGTTGGCGAACCAGTCGAGCGCCAGAGAAACGCTTGTCAGTTCGTCATCATCGGACGAACCGCCACAGGCGATCGCGATAGTTATGAAGCTAACGCCCAGAAACCCGAGCATCCATCTCTTAATCAGATTCTTCACCAGGACTCTTTCCCTTCCGATTGCCGCATCTTGTCGCTGACCATCAAGTCGACGCCCTCGAGTAGTTGCGAAGCAACCACCGTTCGACTGCTCCAACAATTGCGAAAAGCATGATTCCCATCACCGCGAGTACGACAATTGCGGCGAAGACCCTCGCCGTCAGGAACTGCGGCGCCGAAAGACGCATAAGCCAGCCCAGCCCGCCGGTCGCTCCGACCCACTCGCCTATCACCGCGCCGATCACGGAGACGACGATGGCGATTTTCAACCCCGACAGCAGGTATGGAAGCGAATTCGGCATCTGCAGCTTGGTGAATATCTGCCATCTGCTGGCCCCGAGCGTCCGGAACATGTTGACCATGTCCGTGTCAGTGGATTTCAGGCCGTCAACAAGGTTTACAACGATGGGAAAGAACGATATGAGGGCCACGACGATGATCTTCGACGTCATCTGCGGCCCCACCCACACAAGCAGCAACGGTGCGATTGTGATTATCGGGATCATCTGAGAGCCGATGACGAATGGGTAGATGGAGCGTTCCAGGGTGCGCGAATAGGCGATGCTCATCGCCAGCAACACGCCGATGGCGGCGGCCAGGCCGAAGCCGATCAGGATCTCCTGAAGGGTGATCCATGCATGCTCGGTCAAGAGAGATCGCGAGTCCCATATCTCTCTGGCGATAACGCTTGGCGGAGGCAGCAGCCACCTCTGAACGTCGAAGGCCCGCACCCAGATCTCCCATCCGCCGATGCCCGCCCCGCCCAGAACGACGGCCGGCAGCCAGCCCAGCATGCGGCGCGCGACCGCTGGCAAGGGGACGGTAAGATAGCCGGCCGGCCTCGCTGCCGGGCTCATGCGGCCACCCCCGAAGAATCGGACAGGACACGCAGGAGGCGGGCTTTGAGTTCCACGAACTGTGGTGATGTCACGATGCCCGCATCCCGCGGTCTTGGGAATTCGACGTCCAGTGTCGACACGATTCTTCCCGGGCGGCTGCTCATCACATGGACGCGATCGGACAGCAGTAGCGCTTCCTCAACATCATGCGTGACCAGGAGCACGGCTCTTTCCGAGTCGGCCAGCAGTTGCGATAGCCAGGTATGCATTGACGACCGTGTAATCGCGTCCAGCGCCCCGAAGGGTTCATCGAGCAGCAGCAGCTCTGCGCCGGGAAGGGTGGCCCTGAGGAGAGCGACTCGCTGCCTCATGCCCCCGGAAATCTCCGACGGATATGAAGACGCGAATTCGGCGAGGCCGAACTCATCCAGGTGGACGAGCGCTTCCTCCCTTGCCCGCCGTTTGCCGGCGCCCCTTATCTCCAGCGAGATAGTGGCGTTGTCAAGCACCGTGCGCCAGGGAAGGAGCAGGTCGCGCTGGTGCATATACGGAACACGGCCTATCCTCGGCGCTGCTCCGTCGCCGTTCAGGTTGATCTCGCCGTCGTAGTCGGTATCGAGGCCCGATATCAGATTCAGCAGAGTGCTCTTGCCGCAACCGGACGGGCCAACGATCGATACGAACTCGCCGCGTGCCAGATCGAGATCGATCCCGGAAAGCACGTCTAACGATGATGGACTCATACCGCCCGAGACGAAGCGCTTGGAGACCGCTTTGACGCCAAGAACCGGGACGGCTTCGGGCGCGTCGCGCTGTGGACCGGCGTCTGTTGTGCCTGAATATTGTGGGCGCATCATCCCTACGCTGGCATTACCCAGATCAGGTTCGCGGGGTCGGCAGAATTTCGGTCTGCCCTCTCAGCCTGGCCATACCAAGCTCCCCCCGTGGGTGAGAGACGTTCCGGGCAGTCCAGCACTGCAGAAATGTCCGGTCCGATACCGGAAGTCTATTTGGGCGGTTTTTATCGTGTCAAGGACGGTCCGCCCTGAATTGAAACCGGAGTCAAGATTTAAGGCGAATTGTCAAGACAATCGCGATTGCCCGTATTTGGCGCCGCCGATAAAATGGGAGGTGCCTCATCGATCGAGCGTGAACTCTTCTCCCCCTGTCCGGGCCCATGCCCGGACAAGATTCTCCAGACGGGTTTCCAAATGAACGATACGCCCAGAGCGCAGTTCATCCATACGATATCCGGCCCCGAGACGGATATTGATCTGACGCTCGCCTGCCTCTACATCGCCGCGGAAGAGTACCCGGTGCTGGATGTAACCGCGTACGCGGAGCGCGTCGACGAGTTTGGCGAGCGCGCGAAAAAGCATATGCGTGGCAGTGGCGGAACTTACGACGCCATCAACGCCATCAACCGGGTCCTGTTCGATGAAGAAGGCTTCGCAGGGAACCGCAAAAACTACTACGACCCAGCGAACAGCTACCTATGCGACGTTCTCGACCGGCGCACCGGCATCCCGATAACGCTGTCGATACTCTATGCAGAGGTAGGCCGCAGGACGGGCCACGTCTTCGATGGAGTGGGCCTGCCGGGCCATTTCGTGCTTGGTGCGGGAAGGAGCGACGCAAGAATTTTCGTCGACCCGTTCGATCGCGGCGGCCTGTTGACGGCCCGCGAGTGCCGGCTAATGGCCGGCCGCATGCTGGGCCGGCACCCCGGGGACAATATAGGGGACATCAAAGGCGACCGTTTCTTGAAACCTGTCCCAAAGCGTTCGATCCTCCACCGCGTGCTCAACAATCTGAAAGCCATCTACATGCGGGCAGAAGACCATCATCGAGCCCTTGCCGCGGCAGAACGAATCCAACTGTTATCCCCGGACAACAGGGACAACCTTGGCGATCTCGCGAGGCTGCAGGCAGGGACCGGTGACAGCCCGGCCGCCGCAGAATCCCTGGCCCGATATCTTGAGCTGGCGCCGCACGATGAAGATACCAGGGCGTTTGAAGCGGCGCTTAAGGCTATTGAGGACGGGCAAGCGGATATTGGCGCCGATCTGGCATGAGCACCCTGAATCCAACCAGTCGCACGCTCCCGTATATCGCGGAGAGAGAGCTATGCCACAAGCAATTAAACCGTCGTTCAACTCGGTTGCCGGTCAATCTGCCTCAAGTTTGGGGCGAACGGTCAGGCTCGCTATGAACGACGCCCCGATCATCGAGGCGAGCGACTACGCGGACATGTCCGACCAGATCCTGCTGGCAAAAATCGCCGAATCTGACCGGCAGGCCCTTGAAGCGTTGTACGACCGGTACGGTAGGCGCGTGTTCGCACTGGCGGCACGTATGCTGAACGACCCGCAATCGTCTGAAGAGGTGACGCAGGACGTATTCATGAGTGTGTGGCGCCGCGTTGGCTCGTACCAATCTGGTCGTGGCAAGTTCACCACGTGGCTATTCAGCATCGCCCACAACCGCACCATCGACGAATTGCGCAAGCGAATGCGCGACCGCAATCGCGACAACCAGAATATCGATGATCACATCAATATCAAGGAAGAGTCGGCGCTTCCGGCAGACCAGATAGTCGCCCAGTCCGAGTTCGATATGGTCAAACATGCGATGAAGGCTCTGCCGAAAGAGCAGCGCCGGGTAGTGGAGCTTTCTTATTTCGGAGGGTTCACGCAGGTCGAGATTTCGGAGATGACCGACCAGCCTCTTGGTACGGTCAAAACCCGAATGCGCCTCGCCCTCAAGAAACTGCGCGCTTCCCTTGTGGATCGGATGGCCAGTCCGGAACTATGATTCGAGATAGAGACCACGAAAGGCTCTTCGACTCCCTCCCCGCGTACGTACTTGGCGCGCTGACGGAGGAAGAGCGCGTGGAAGTCGAAGACCATCTCGATGTCTGTCCCGTGTGTTCCAGGGAATACGACGACATCGCTGAAGCGGGATTGATCCTGGCCCTGAACGTCCCACCCAGAGAGCCGCCGGCGCACTTGAAGCGCAAGCTCATGGAACAGGTGGACAACGACCCCTCATCTCCGATCATTCCGGAGGAGCCGCGCCACGAACCTGCCCGGCGGACTCGCATCGCCCGCGTGGGCATGATCGGCCAGCGTCCGAAGTTCCGCTACGCCGCCGCCGCAGTAGTAGCGGTTGGCGCGTTCGCGGCATCCTTGACGATGATTCTCAACAACAATTCGCTCGGTGATCGAGTGGACCTGCTTGAAGATCGGGCCGCCGTGGAAGCGACCGCCGTATCCGTCATCGCCAGTAACATGCTGGCGGAATCGGAAATTGCCGTTGAGCCCGGGAGCACTCTCGAGACGGTCTCAAGGCTCGCGGCAGGAGTCGAGAGCCTCCAAAACATCTTTCGGGAATCCGTCACTCTCATGGAAGAAGCAGCTGACCCCAACACGAGAACAGCGTTTCTGGAAAGCGCTGACGGGTCGGGCGGGGCGATTGGAACCCTGTTCGCTAACACGGCCGGCACCAACAGCGGGATTCTCCTGATATCGGGCCTGGAACCCTCGCCACCCGGATATGTGTATCAGTTGTGGCTGAACATCGGGGGGGTTCCGCGCAGCGTCATCACTTTCCACGTGGACGCCATGGGGAACGCACTGATCAGTTTGCCGATGCCTTTCTTCCCATCGATACCGGTAGGAGGGGTCACTCTCGAACCCGGCGACGGTTCCATATCACCTACCGGCGCCGAAGTGCTCCGCCTTTCCGGGCCGTAACAGCACCTTCCCACACGATTTTTAGGGCCCCTGATTTACGGGTCGCCTTTGCTATACTTCCGGCGGAAAATAGGGGCGCAACTTGCGTCGCGAAAACTGCGGCTCCATACGGGAAATCTCGTTCCCCAGAGCGTCGATGCACTCATTGAGCCAGCCCCTTGCCCTTATGACCACCCGGCGACTCACATTTCTGATTCTCTCCCCGATCGCGTCTCTTTTAGTCGGATTCGGGGTAATCGCCTGTGGCGGCGGCTCGTACGAATCGTTGCCGAAACCGACTGCGACTCCCTTTGCGCTCGCGCCGGAGGAGGTTATCGAGAAGACGCGTGCTGCAATGCCGGGGCTGCGCACCTTTCGATTCAAATTGACGCACAGCCGCGGCGCCACACTCCTGCCGGGCAATTTCAGCGTTCAGGAGGCCGTTGGCGTTGTGAGCAGTCCAGACAGGGTGCGGCTAACCGCGAATGCCGTTTTCTCGGGTCTCTTCGTGAAGATCGACGCCGTCATATTCCCGGACGTCACGTATATGACGAATCCCCTGACCCGCAACTGGAACGTCCTCAAGGCGGATGAAAGTCCTTTCGCCGTATTCGACCCTGCCGGGCTGATAGCCGATATTCTTTCCGAAGTCACGACGGTGGCATTCCCGGATGACGGACCGATCGTAGACGGGAAGATCGTGCTCGAAGGAACATTGCCGGCCAGCGCCATGCGTCTGCTGGTTGGCGGCACCGACCCCGGCAGGATCATCGACTACAGGATGAGCATCGAGACCGAGAAGTTCAGGCTCGTCGCAGTCGATCTGGGTGGGGTTATCAAGACCGGCGAAGAAGAAGGCACGCAGCGCCGGATCGAGTTGAGTGAGTTCAACGTCCCGGTCGTAATCGAGCCGCCGATCTAAGGCGGTGAACATCTGGAGCCGTATCGCGGCGCGACCATACTGGCCGCTTATCCCGTTCTGCCTCGGCGTGTTCATCGCGGCCGACGACCAGACCGTTGTGGTGACGCTCCTTCCGGATCTACTGATCGACCTTGAAATCGGCGCCAATGAACTCGACCGGGCTTCCTGGATAATCACCGGGTACCTGATCGGCTTCACAGCCGCGATGCCGTTCATGGGCAGGACATCCGACCGGATCGGCCGGAAATTCGCATTCATTGCCGCCATGACCATATTCATGGCCGGGTCGGCGTTCGTCGCAGTAAGCGTCGACATCCCGATATGGCTGGGAGGCGACGACCCGAGTCTGAACTGGACCATTGCGGCCCGCGTCGTTCAGGCGATCGGCGGCGGGGCGATAATCCCGATAGCAATCGCCGCCGTGGGTGATCTGTTGCCGGCGGCCAGGCATGCAGTGGCATTCGGAATCGTGGGCGCAAGCGCCGAGGCCGGGGGCGTGATCGGGCCGCTCTGGGGTGGGCTGATAACCGAATTCGCGAGCTGGGAATGGGCGTTCTGGCTGAACATTCCGTTCGGCTTTCTCGCGGTCGCCCTCGTCCTTCGCAGCCGGGCGGACGAAAGGCGTCCGGTGCGCATCGATTGGGCCGGCGCTGTCCTGTTCGCGCTGGTGCTCTCACTGCTCACCGCGGGGCTCTCCCGCTCCGGAGATGCGGACGCCTGGTTCTTTGCCCTTCTTGCCGGCAGCGCTATATCGC
>JADFHP010000050.1 GCA_022567135.1 Chloroflexota bacterium | reverse complement strand
ATATTTTCGTGAAGCTCACGCCTGCTTTTTTGTACCCGGAGTTATCAACCGTTCGACGTTGAGGCATTTTCATTATTCGTGGCAAGAGTGGCAACTCATACGAAAAATTGGTGTATCATATTTGTACACTTACAACTCCCTAACAACGAGGTGACCGATTGAATCGAGAACGCTCCGCACAGCTATACTCCGTCGCCCGGAAGTACATTCCAGGAGGCGTCAACAGTCCAGCGCGAGCCTGGAACGCTGTGGGAGGGGACCCTTTGTTTATCGCAAAGGGCGCAGGCTCGAAGATTTGGGACTCAGACGACAACGAGTATATCGACTACGTTTGCTCGTGGGGGCCGATGATACTGGGACACGCGCACCCCGAGGTTATAGCCGCCATAAAGGTCGTGGTGGAAAACGGCACGAGTTTCGGCGCTCCCACAGAGGTGGAGAACGAGCTAGCGCAGATGGTAGTAGACACCTTTCCGTCAATAGACATGGTGCGCTTCGTCAGCTCCGGCACCGAGGCGACGATGAGCGCGTTACGACTGGCCCGCGCCTTCACCGGCCGGTCGAAGATCGTGAAGTTCGACGGTGGCTACCACGGCCACGGCGACGCGCTCCTGGTAAAAGCCGGCTCCGGCCTCGCAACCGCTGGAGTGCCCACAAGCGCGGGCATACACGCAGGCCTGGCCGCAGATACCATCGTCCTGCCATACAACGATAGCGAGGCGCTGGAGAAGGCATTCGGGGCCCACCCCGGCGAGATCGCGGCGGTGATCGCAGAGCCCATCGCCGGCAACATGGGCGTCGTACCGCCTCAACCCGGCTACCTCGACGCCATGCGCGAGATAACCGAGCGCGATGGGGCTCTTCTGATCTTCGATGAGGTCATCTCGGGTTTCAGAGTCGGTCTGGATGGCGCTCAGGGGATGTTCAACGTCACGCCGGACCTGACATGCCTGGGCAAGATCGTCGGCGGCGGGCTTCCCGTCGGCGCATACGGCGGCCGGGCAGACGTGATGGCCATTGTGGCGCCCCTCGGGCCGATGTACCAGGCCGGCACGCTTTCCGGAAACCCCCTTGCCATGGCAGCGGGAATTGCGACGCTCGAGCAGCTACGCGAGCCCGCCGTCTACGACGAACTCGAGCGGCTGGGCACGCTTCTTGAAACCGGAATGACCCGGGTCTTCGCAGACGCCGAAGTGCCAATGACGATCAACAGAGTGGGCTCGCTGCTCACCGTCTTCTTCTCGCCGGGCCCGGTCCGGGACATGGCGGACGCATCGGCGGGCGACCACGACGCGTTCGGCCGCTGGTTCCACGGGCTGCTCGAGGCGGGCATCTATATAGCGCCGTCCGACTATGAGGCGTGGTTCGTCTCATTAGCCCATACCGAGGCCGATATCCAGCAGACCGTATCGGCCGCGAAGACCGCTCTCGAGTCGGTCTAAGCAGCCTTCGCCAGTCTCTGAGATGAATCTCAGGACGCGTTGGCTACCGGCTGCAGGGACTGATGCCCGAAGCAGTCGTCCGGTACTACATGATCTTCTTCCGAGTCGCCGTCGAACATCGGGCAGCCACACTCGAAAAAGCCGGCCGGCAGTCCGAAGTCGTCCGGGTACTCCGGGACAGCGCGCTTTCGCAGAGCCCAGTTGACGCGCGTCTCAAGCTCGCCGGGCGACCACGGCTTGGCGACGTAGTCGGACGCGCCAAGCTCTTCCGCGTACTCCATGTCCTCCATGGATTTGCGGGCCGTCACCATGATCACCGGGATGTGCTCCGTGCGGTGATCTTCCTTGAGCCCGGCAAGCGCTTCCCAGCCGTCCACACGGGGCATCATCACGTCCATCAAGACCAGGTCGGGCTCCTCTTCCACCGCCCAGCGAAGCACGTCTGTGCCGTCGATGGCCTCGATGATCTCGTGCCCCTTGGTGCCAAGCAGCGCCATCATCATCATGCGCATCTCGGCGTTGTCTTCAACAATCAGTATCCTTGCCATATTCCCCTCCTGCAGCCCTTCGGGACTGCCCGTTTTTTCGGCCGTTTCAGGCCGCTTGCCCACCCCGTTCGGCCGCCTCTGCGCCTCCAAGCGGCAGTCTCAGCCGGAACGTGGAGCCGACGCCATACTCGCTCTCCACCGAGACGGAGCCGCCATGCATCTCGATAATCGACCGGGCTATCACCAGCCCGAGCCCGGTGCCCGGGACGTTCTGTGACTTCAACTCCGGCGCTCGATAAAATGAGTGGAAAATCTTCGATAGATCGTCTTCGGAGATTCCGATGCCGTGATCCGTTATCTCAAAGAGGAACCAGCCTCCCTCAGTCCAGGCCTTGAGTTCGATCTCACTCTCGTCATCGGAGTACTTCGAGGCGTTGCCGATCAGGTTCGATATGACCTGGGTGAGGCGCTCTCGGTCGCCGCTCATCCGAGCGGCCGCACTGGAGACGTCAGCGCGTATTCGCTGTGACTTCTGCGCGACGACCGCTTCGAAATCCTTTATCACGGAGAGCACGAGTTCTCCGACGTCAAGTTGGACCCGATTCATTTCGAACCGTCCCGATTCGACCCGGGCTACGTCCAGAAGATCATCGACGAGCCGGCTCAGATGCTGCCCGTTCCGCTGCATTACCTCGACGTACCGCATCTGCTGGTCCGTGAGGGTCTCCTCCACGTTCGCCGACAGGTATTCAGCGAAGCCGGTGATGATCGTCAGAGGAGTCCGGAGTTCGTGAGAGACCATGGACAGGAAGTTGGTCCTGGTTTCATTGGCGGCCTCAAGCGCCTGGTTTTTGGACTCGAGCTCCTTCGCCGCCGCTTCCATGGTCGCCCTCGCCTGAAGCAGGTCCCAGTTCTGGCTCTCCAGCCGCGAGAAGAGGCTTCGTTCCATCTCCATCACAATCGCGTTGTCCACCGCGGGGGCTACCTGGCTGGCAACCTCTCGCATCATCTCCAAAGTCTCGCCGTCGTATGCATTTGCGGCCTCGCTTGCTATTACCAGCAGCCCTACCAGTCGGTCGCGGGAGCGGAGCGGCACCGAAATCCATGACCGCATACCGGCCATCACCAGCCGCATAGTCAGCGGATCGTGTTCCTCGGGCTCTGTCGCGCAACTGCACGCCCCCGATTCGGCCTCATCAAAGCCCGGCAGTTCCGTGGCCGGAAACTCTTCACCGGGCTCGACGCCGGCCATCTCCATGCCGAGAATCTTCTGGATCTTCATGCGATTCCGCGTTGCGTCGTAGGAGGCCGTGTGCGCATGGTCGAACCTGATATTCATCTTGAGCGCTTCGTGAAGTGCGTCAAGCATCTCTTCGAGCGAGCGCGTCTCCGCCAGAATCCGGCCGATCTCGGCGAGAACGGAGCGCTCGTGCAACTGCCGGTTGATCTCGCCATGCAGCCGGGCGTTGCCAATCGCTCCGCCGATCTGTGCTCCGATCTGATCCGCCACGGCGATATCGTCGCTGCCATAAAAATCAGCGTTCAAGGAACACAGAGTCAGAGTTCCAATCGGAGCCCCGCGGGACCGGAGCGGCACGCAGATCGCCGATTTCATCTCACCGTCAAGCTCCCTTGGCTCCGCGGACATCGCCGGCCATGGCCGCTCACCGCCGACGACGACCGTCTCGTCGATCATGACCGAGGCTTCCGCAAGGCTGCCTGAAAGCGGCAGCGGATCGCCCCGGCCGGTCCCGATCATGCGGTCTCCCGACACGTAGGCGGTCGTCATCGTCTGCGCCTCAAGATCGACTGTAGAGATCATGATCCGGTCGTACCGCACCAGCTCGCCGGCAAGCTGGGCGAATGTGGCGAACGATTCAGTCAGGTCCAGTGACGAGCCGATCACCTTGCCAATATCGGCGAGGACGCCACGGGCCGCGTGCTCCCGCGCAAGCGACTGCTGGGCGCTTCTCCGGCGATATACCTGCGCCTTAAGCTCTTCCGCCAGCTCTACGATCCGACCGGTTCCACCGCCGATCAGGAGCACGAGCAGATGCCGCGCTGCTGCGCCGCCTTCCATCAGGGCCGCGGGGCTTTCAGGGCCGGTGGCGACGAGCAGTCCCAGGTTGAGGGGGAACCCCAGCGCGCCTGCTGCGAGACCCGCTTTCCAGCCCCAAAGCAGCGCGATGACGATGACCGGCAGCACGATGAGCGATTCGATGCCATTGCCGACGTTCTCTTCGAGCGCGAGGAATACGCCCAGATAGAGTCCGAGCGCGCCAAGAGCCAGGGCCACGCGCTGTAGTGACTCGCGGCTGGCCCAATGTGTCGTTGAAACCGACCGGTTTCTAAACAGCACCGATATTGCCATAGCTGATTAACCGGCGCGAATCCCCCTCCCGCCAGCCATCAATGACGTTACCCGGAGAGATGCCGAATCCACATCGGCGGTAGTTGCGACGAATCTACGGGCAGGCTTGGAGCCGGGGTGGGCGATTTTCGACTGCCGGGCGGGGCAATTCAGCCCACCAGCCCCAGATCTTCATATATGGCGGCGGCAAGATGCTGGGAGCGCCGATGGTGCGCGCCCTCCCGCGGACGGGAGTTGAAGAAGAAGGCCGCAACCAGCGCGTGATCAGGGTCGGCGAAGGCGTTCGAAGACTGCATGCCGCCATGGCCGAACGCGGCGTCTGACGCGTGGCGGCCGAAACCGTAGGGATGGGTAGGCGAATAGCGCTTCGAGTCGATCAGAAACCCCAATCCCCAGTCCATCACGTACTGCATCGTCAGGTCCGGCATTCCCGTGCGATGGCGCGCCGTGAGCAGCCTGGCCGAGTCCGCGCTGAGCACGGCAGTATCCTGACCCCGAACACCCGTGAGCATCGCCTCGTAGAACCGGCCCAGTTCGGATATCGGCCCCCGGGCGCTTCCAGCCGGCGCCATATCGCCAGCACGTTTCTCGTAGTAAGACATCGGTTTCTGCTCGCCGTCCGCGCCCGGGAACAGGGCATTGCGGTCGCCATAGTCCCGAAACTGCGTGGGTGTCATCGACATCCATGAGTCGCGCATGCCAAGGGGCTCGAAAATCTCCTCCCGGACGTAGCGGCCGTAATCGCGCCCATCCAGGCGGCGCAAGACCTCGCCCAGAACGTACCAGCCGGTCCGCGGATCGTACCCGGCCGTCTCGCCAACCACCCACCCATCCTGCACGTCGGCGGCGCAGATCGTGGCGATGATCTCGTCCCATGATGCCTCGGGGAAGTCGGCGAAAATGCTGATGCCGGCCGTATGGGTCAGGATGTGCCGCAGGGTGATCCCTTCTTTGCCGCCGCCCGCGAACTCAGGGATGATATCGGCCACCCGGTCATCGAAATCCAGCAGCCCGCGCTCTCGCAACTGCGCCAGCGCGACCGCGCCGAGCGGCTTGCTGTTGGATAGCCAGGGGACAAGGCTATCGGCGGTCATGGCGACGCCGTTCGCCGCCTCGCCCACCGCGAAATTCGCCGCCACCCGGCCGTCTACGGACGCATATACCTGCGCCCCCATATGCAGTCCGGAGTCCACGCCCGATTGAACAGCCTCCAGCGTGCGCGGCATAAGCGATGGGTCTGTCGATGGCGCATGGGATTGATCGATCACGGGAGCTGCCCGGCCAGCTCCTCACACGCCGTGATTTCCGTCTGGCAGAGGACGACGGCATTCCCCGCGATCAGATAATCGTGATACTGGGTCCGATTGCCCGTCGACGTGATGATCCCGCCGCCGATGTTGGAGTTGGGCGAACGGTCGACTGCCGCACGGGCCGACTCAGTGCCCATGCCGAGGGCCTCCTCGTGCGAGCCGTAGAACCGGATCTCGACATCGCGCTGGCTGTAGAAGCCGTACCAGATCGACGACGCGTCCGGTATCGTCTCGGTCGAGAACTCCTTCGACTTCTTGAACCCGGCGGCAACGAACGAATCCACGTCAAACGTGTCTCCGGTGCGAACGATCACCGACCCCACGAAATCATCTTGTGCAGGCGCGGCAGCGGCACCTGACGCGGCCGATTCTCCGTCCGAATCGGAGCCGCAGGCGGCTAGCGCCAACGCGGTAAAACCGATCATCGAGATAACTACCAGCCGACGAAACACCATCCGGCCTCCAGTCTTATACCTTAATCCGCCCCGGGCATCCGCCTCAGGCACACCCGCTGGAAGCTATTTGAGCGAGAACGGCGGGTATTTATCGGTGGTCAGGAGAAACGCATACGCCTGGACCCGGTACGACCACCGGCCCACGCCGACTACGAAATCGAACAGGCCACGCGGGTAATTTCCCGTGAACAGGATTGCGAACCACGCCGCTACTATCGCCAGAATCGCAACGATCCCGAGCAGAATCAGCAAGACGTAATGCGGGATCGCCAGGATCCATTTCACGATCGGCAACCACCGGTTCAGGTCGCGTTCAACATCGGGATACTCAAAATCCAACGTGATCGCCTGATGATCATCCGTCGCCGGATACTCCTCGCGTAACAGTGCGAGATACACGCCGATCCGGGCGTTAAATCGAGCCAGTTCCACGTTGAAGTCGAACCACCACCGCGGGTACTTCTGCCTGAAGATGATCATCAACGCAGGTCCAAGGAGTAGAGAGCCGCTTTGCGCGCCTCCGGTGATTGTGCTGACGAGGATCAGTATGGGTATCGCGAGAATAATCCTGAATACAGCTTTGAGTCGGTTCTGAGGCCCATCCGGGTACTCGACGTCAAAAACTACCGGGTAGCTAGTTTCCGCCTGCGATGCCATTTCGATACCTCCGTGCTAAAGGTTTGCCGGAGTTTACCCTGTGTCGCGGCAGCTTAGCTTGCACTGCGGCATCCGGAACTCCGGATATAAACTCCTGGCGTCGTAGCGCCTCGCCGGTAGTAATGCCCCGGTATTTATGCCCCGGTAGTCATATCAAGGAGAGGGAATTGAAAATCACTGACGTCAAAACGATGGTCGTCGAGAACGAGGCCCCATACATCGGCGGCAAGTACTTCCTATTCCTGCAGATCGAAACCGACGAAGGCATTGTGGGTCTTGGAGAAAAAGTTACGGGTAGTTCATTCAACGCCAGTAACTGGAAAGATTTCAAGTCTCAGATCGAACTGATCCACGAGACCTGCAGGGCATTCGTAATAGGCGAAAATCCATTCGATATAGAAAAAATCTGGCAGAACGCATACGGAAGCAGGCACGACTATCGCCACCCGAGTCTTCACTACACATCGGTCCTGAGCGCGATCGAGGTCGGCCTCTGGGACATCGTCGGCAAGGCGGCAAATCAGCCCATCTACAACCTTCTTGGCGGGCAGGTTCACGATAAATTGCGCGCTTACGCATACATGCCCCGCGGGTACCAGGAGAGCCCGGAGCGAGCCGGAGAGATTGCGCTGCAGCTTCTCGAAGAAGGCAATTCAGCCTGCAAGCTCGACCCGTTCCCGCCTCTCCACCCCGGACCCCGTGACATCTCGCTAGAAGAAATAGGCGCCGCCGCGAGGATCTTCGAGGGCATTCGTAATGCCGTCGGCGACAAGATGGAAGTTGGCATAGGAACCCACGGGCAGCTGACCACGTACAGCGCGATACGTGTCGCCAACGCCCTGGAGGAGTTCCGGCCGTTCTGGTTCGAAGAGCCTGTCTCACCCGAAAACGTAGATGAGATGGCCAGGGTTGCGGCTCACACCAGCATCCCCATCGCGACTGGCGAACGCCTTGTGACCAAGTACGAATTCGCGGAAGTGATAGAGAAAGGGGCGGCCAGCATCATCCAGCTTGACGTCGGGCAGTGCGGAGGCATCCTGGAGTCGAAGAAGATTGCGGCCATCGCTGAAACACACTACGCGATGATTGCGCCCCACATGTATTGCGGCCCGGTTATCGCTTCGGCGGCTATCCAGCTCGATACCTGCTCGCCGAATTTCCTGATCCAGGAAGCGAACCAGGGACCTTTGCATAAAACGATATTCAAGGAACCGCTAGTTTTTGAGAACGGTTACATCATCCCGCCAACCGGACCCGGTCTCGGCATCGAGCTGGACATGGATGTCGTTAACGCTCATCTCGTCGAGTAGAGTCGAATAGGCGATATCGCCCGGCCGCTCAGAGTTTTCGGGGGGTGCCGCCGTCTATGTTGACCATCTCGCCGGTGATAAATCTCGCCTCGTCTGAACTCAGGAACAGGACGAGATTGCCCACATCGATCGGATAGCCAGGGCCATCCAGGATCTGGAACAGGTCGAATACCTTCTTGAAGACGTGCTCTGTCCCACCTCCGGTCGCTCCGGGAGTGATCACCTGGCCCGGCCGTATGCAGTTCACCCGGATTTTGTGCTGGCCGCCCATGCTCGCCGTATGGCGGGTCAGCGCTTCGATTCCCGCCTTCGCCACGTAGTAGGAGGCCGATGGCGTCCGTCCTGCGATGTCGTACATGTTCTTGCTGAAGCCGATCACCGCAGCGATTGACGACATGTTGACGATCGCCCCGCCGCCCGCCTCGATCAAGTGCGGCCAGACTGCCTTCGACATGCGGAACGTCCCCGTCAGGTTGGCGTCTATGACGGTGTTCCAGCTCTCGACCGTCTCGTCGGGAAACTGCCCGCCAGCGCCGAAACCTGCGTTATTGAACAGGATGTTGACGGCCCCGTAGGTGGAGACCGTCTCGGCCACGGCGCTGTCGATCGCTCCCTGATCCGTCACGTCGCACTGGATATAAGTCGCATCACCGCCCTCGGCTCGGATGGCATCCTGCACTTGCTGGCCCTCAGCCTCTCTTCGGGCCATGATGGCGACTTTTGCGCCCTCTTTCGCGAATAGATGGGCGGTCCCCTCGCCAATTCCGCTGTTTCCACCCGTGATGATCGCTACCTTGCCATCGAGTCTGCCGGCCATTGCGCCCCCCTTCCGGTGATATTTAGCTGCACATCATAGACACGCGCCCGGACGCGGCTCATCCGGAGCGGACATATCGACCACGTCAGAGGGTGCTTGGTGCTGTGCGAGCGAGCAACTGCGGCGTCTGCCGATCCCGGCGCTGACTCGAGTCGGTCGGAGACCCGGTGCTATCAGGTGCCGGTTATCGAGCCCCGGGCCGGACTGAGCCTATAACTTCACCAGCTTCTGCATCGACCTCAATTCGTGGTCGATGTTCCAGCCCCTGCCGTAGTCGCTGTGCGATACCTCAGCCACATAGATGTCGCCTCTGGAGTCGACCGCGATTCCGTGTGGCGAGAAGAATCGGCCCACCTGCTCGCCATAGGCTTCCAAGCCGACTCGGGCGACGATTTCTCCGCCCGTGTTCATGATCGTGATACGAGGTCCGAGTTCCGTCCCAACATCGTTGCTGGAGATGCCGCTGAAGTACTCCCCGACATAGATCAGGTCCTCATCGCCCCGGGTATCTATGTATAGCGCGGCTGTACGGGACATGTTGACCCACTGCGTCTGGAATTCGCCGTCCGGGCTGAACTTCTGGATGCGATGATTTTCGCGGTCGGCAACGTACACCCAGCCCTCGCTATCGGTGGCGATGTTGTGCACGATGTTGAACTGGCCCGGATTCGTGCCTGACTCCCCCCATGTCTTGATCAGCTCGCCATCGGGATTGAATTTGTGAACCGATGCGTTGGAGTAGCCATCCGCGACATAGAAGTTTCCACTCGAAGGGTCAACCGCGACATGTGTCGGCACTGAAAACGGAGTCCCGCTCATCTTGGGCGCCGGCTTATTCGGCTCGCCCAGAGTCATCAGCAACTCTCCTGACGGGCTCATCTTTCGGACAGTGTTGTCTCCGTTATCTACGCACCAGAGGTTGCCGTCCGGAGCCACCGAGACGCCGTGCGGATTGCTGAATATGCCCTCGCCCCAGTGGTCGATCATGTTCCCGTCGGTGTCGAACACGATCATCGGCGAAGTGCCGCGATTGAAGACGTACACGCGATCATCAGCGTCAACGGCAACGGCGGTGGCTTCCTTGTAAAACCATCCGTCCGGCAGATTGCCCCAGTTGTCGCCCGTCACTCGATACCGGTATTCGCCCACCCCGATGACATCCGAGCCCGTTGACGGGTCTCCACTCTCGTGACCGGCTCGCGGCAGTCCCGACTCAAGTTGCTGGGAGACCTCTATATCAGGCATAAATCGATCCTCTTAATCTCTGGATGATCTCAGGCGGAAATCACTGGTGTGCGCTGGCGGGCACCCTAGCACGCACCTACGGCGTGAACAACCAGCGACGCGCGAAACCCGGTTGGCGTACCTGCGTCCTGTCAGGCGTCTACGCCTTCAATATCTCCCGCTGCACCCTATGTGCGCCGGCGCAGTGTGTAGAGGTCATCCTGACGTATCTCATCGATTCGCCTCAGCATATCGTCTTCGTCGTCGTTGACATCGAAGCTCCGACCGGACAACGCGTCGGCCCTGCCCGATGCAAGGAACATGAATTTCTGTACGCAGCGTTCCATGGGTGTATCGCTTCCTTCTTTAAACCTTGCCTGGAAACGTTCCTTGATTGACTTGTGCAGGTCGGGTGATTCCGACATCGCTGTTCGAACCAGGCCAGGAGCGAAAGCCAAAACGCTGATCCCGTGTTCCATCGTTTCAGCGGCTAAACAATTCGTCAGAACCGTAAGCGCGGCCTTGGAGGCGGAGAGGGCCGTCATATAGGCGGCCTGTGTCCAGGCAACGCCGCTGGTCAGATTAATGATTCGTCCGTGGCCACGGGCGATCATGCCCGGCAGCACCGCCCGCGAGCATAGATACGGCCCGCGCAGATTGACTTCAAGGGTGCGCCACCAATCATCGGAATCTACTTCCCAGAGGGAGCCTGTGGTAATCAGACCAGCATTGTTCACTAGTATGGATACCGGACCAAGCTGCTGTTCGGTCGTCGAGACCATCTCTGCTACGGCGCGTTGATTGCTCACATCCCCTGGAATCGCGATTGCACGACCACCCGCGTAATCGATCAGTTCTACGGTCTGCGTCAATTGATTTTCGGATCTTGCCGCGACCGCTACGGCCGCTCCGGCTGTCGCCAGAGCCTGAGCGAAAGCCCGTCCTAATCCTCTGCCTCCGCCGGTGACAAGAGCCACTTGCCCACTCAAGTCAATGTCATCAGCGCCTGTATTCATTAGGACCTCCCCTCTATGCCTTCAATATCTCCCGCTGCGCCAGCACGCGCTCCAGCAGTGGCTTCATGCCCAGTTCCTGCGCGATAGCGATGGCCTCGTCCTGGAGCTCGCTTGCCTTGTCACGGTCGCCGGAATTGCCGCGTTCGAGAAGCATCGTCGCGTACTCCAGACACTCCCAGCCAAGTTCCGGGAGTGCGCCAAGCGCGCGGTCTTCTACTATCGCCTTGTCGAACTCATCAGCCGCACGATCGTACTCATGAAGCGCAGTGGAAGCGAGGGCCAGCATTCTGGATGAATTCCGCCTCCGGTACCTGTAGTCGCTGCCGGTTATGACGGCAGGCGCGGCTTCGATGGCCGCCCGGAGCTTGTTGATTTCATCGAGTTCGTTCTTGACAAGAGACACCAGCAGTAACGACTGCAACTGAGAGCTGGAGTATTCGACGGTCACTTTATCCCGACTCCAGGAT
This sequence comes from Chloroflexota bacterium, assembly GCA_022567135.1. GTDB lineage: Bacteria > Chloroflexota > Dehalococcoidia > Lucifugimonadales > Lucifugimonadaceae > UBA1151. The sequence goes on along the minus strand of JADFHP010000050.1, from coordinate 5,504 downwards.
CGAATGACAGCGAGCCCTCGTTCCTCGATGTCTTGTGGGATCACATTCTCCTGGTGGTACAAACTGAACTCTGCGGTCTGAGTCAGCGCCACCCATCGGGCGAGAGACCCGGCGTCCGGTCTCCGGGCTGCTGCCCATAATTTCTCAAGTTGCTCCATTCCGAGATCTCGTTCGTCGGTGTAGTTCGAAATCAATGTCATGCTGAGTATGTATCGGATTTCATCCGGATCGATATGCTCGAACTCTGATAGCTGCCCGCGAGCCGTTTCGAAGTCACCGAGAAACGTCGCGATTGATGCTCTGCTCTGGCGTGCGGCAATGATGTGAAATCGGTTCTTGGAGCGTTCTGCGGCGCGAATGGCTGCGTCCGACATTTCGATGGCTTCCGATATTTTCCCTTCGCCGATCAGGAAAGCGGCAACAAACTCCCTCGCAACCGATTCCGGGCCAGGCGCCTCAACCTGCCTTGAGAGTTCCACGACCGAGTTAGCGAGTTCCATGCACCACGCGACCTCACCAAGTGCGCCGACAGCCGACAGAGCGTTGGAGCTAATCCGTAGTTCGAGTTCGGGATCATCGACGCGTCGGGCGATCTCGATCGCAGACCGCGTATATTCGGCGACTTTTGAGTGATCGAGTTGCTCCATCGATACCCATAGCAGGTATTGGCCAAGCAATCTGGCTTGCTCAGCGGTGCCTTCTTCGACAAACTCCAGTGCCCGCTCGATCATCGCCGTCATGCCTGTCGGCCCATGGACGTTCGGTAGAGGTGTCAGGGGGGCGCTGATCGCAAGATCATTTCTTCCCTGGCTGACGGAAATGTCGAATGAACGTGTCAACGCATCCACGCTTGCTTGAAGCTCATGGCGGCCCAGCGTATACGCCATCGCCGTCCCGAGCCCGAGCCACAGCCTGGCTGCTTGCTCTCCCTCGTCGCCGGGGTCCAGTGACTCGACTGCTCGCTCGAAGTAGCCTTGAGCCTCTTCGTAGCCATACGCCTCAAGTGACTTCCAGCCAGCCGCTCCCAGGTAGTGGATCATCCGCTCCGTGCCGAGCACGGTTTCGGCTTCGGCAAAGTGAGCGGCCAGCTGTTCGGCATGTTCTATGGCGTCAGACCCGTACATGGACTCCATAGCCGTCGCGATTCGAGCGTGAAGCCGGACGATTCGGGTGGCGGATAGCTCATCCGACAGGGTTTCCTGGATCAACGCATGTGTGAACTGATACTCCCCGACGCTATCGGGGAGTTCTTCGATCGTCCTGGCGTCGAGCGCCTCGTCCAACACGTCCAGTAGTTGGTTTTCCGTGGTATCTTCGACGACCGTTCTGAGCTGGTCGAGGGTGAACTGGCGACCTATGACAGAAGCGATGGTCAGCATCTCGTTGCAACGTTCGGAGAGACGGTCGAGACGCCGCCCGATGACCTCTCTCACGCCTTCGGGGATGCGAATGTTCCACGAGCTATCGGAACGGCCTACACCTTCCTGCGTGAACTCCCCCTGTTGAATCAGGAGTCGCACCGTCTCTGTGACGAACAGCGGGTTGCCCTCCGTCTGGGTGTGGACGGCGTCGATAAGACCGCGGGGCGGCACTACACCGGCGGCTATTTCGATGAAGCGGGACACATCTTCCCGAGTTAGGCCGCGGAGTAGTACGCGCTCGAACAGGTGCTCCCGTGTCAGGTCTCCCAGAGTCACGGAGAGCGGGTGGCGGCGGTTGAGTTCCATGTCCCGGTAGGTGCCTACGAGCATGACGCGGCTGGAGGCCAGCTCGCGGGCGACGAACTCCAGCATCTTGAGTGATGGCCCGTCCGCCCAGTGGAGATCGTCGAGGACCAGGACGATTGGCTGGACGTTTCCCGCGTTCCTGAGGAAAGTCGCAACTGAGTCGAATAGCCGGAACCTGGCCGATTCGGGATCGTCTAGCGTGGGCGGCGGCTGGACATCCGGCAGGCTTTCTTTCACGTCCGCGACGATCTCGGCTATGACGCTGGCGGTTGAGCCCATCTGAGAGCGAACTTCTTGCGGTTCGTGCGAGGAAACAAAGCTACGAATCGCCTGTACCCAGGGCCAGTATGGAGGCGCGCCACCACCTTCGTAGCAGCGGCCCCAGAGAACCTGTGCGTTGCGCAGACCGGCGTATGTTTGGAGTTCGAGGGCGGTGCGTGACTTTCCAATGCCGGGCTCGCCAACGAGAGTGACCATTCTGCCGCGGCCGGAGAGAGCGTTTTCGAGTGAGGCTTTTAGCTGGTCCATCTCGCGCTGGCGGCCGACAAACACGCCGCCTGCCATCCCGTCCAGCGAACCGCTTTCGCTCCCATCGACATCTGCCGGAACCTCCCGCGGGGTCGCGTCGATGGCAGTAAGTGCGGAAAGCACATCGCCAGCAGAGTCTGGCCGTTCAGCCGGGTTTTTGCTGAGCAGCCGCATGATGAGCGAGTCGAGGGTGGCGGGGATTTCGGGGCGGTGCCACTGGGGGGCCACTGGTGGGGTGTTGATGTGCTGGCCGATGATGGCGATTTCGTCGTCACCCATGAACGGTGGTCTGCCGGTGACCATCTCGTAGAGCATAGCTCCGAGGGAGTAGAGATCCGAGCGAGGGGTGACATCGCCGCCGGTGGCCTGCTCGGGCGGCATGTAGCTGACCGTGCCGACCATCATCTTCTCCTGCGTGAGCCGGGAGCGGTCCAGGGATAGGGCAAGGCCGAAGTCGCCGATACGCGCCGTGCCGTCGTCGGTGAGCCAGACGTTGCCGGGCTTGAGATCCCGGTGAATAATACTTTTGCTGTGGGCGAACTCCAGGCCGTGGCAAATCTCGCTGGCGATTCGGAGTGCATCTTCCAGCGACAGCCTGTTGTCTTCTGCTTCTTCGATAAGGGCCTCGACATCACCGCCGCCCATGAGTGGTCCGACCATGTACGGCTGGCCGTTCTCCTCGCCGAGATCGAAGATGGGCATGATGTTCGGGTTGTCGCCGAGGCGGGCCATGGCCTGTGCCTCGCGGGTGACGCGCTGGCGTGAGGCGTCGTCGAGACCTTCAGCCTTGATCAGCGCGAATGCCACGTCCCGGTCCAGCGTCGTGTCGTGGGCGAGGTAGACCTTCTTCTTGCCGCCCTCGCCGAGGAAGCCGGTGACTTCGTAGCGGCCGTTGGCGAAGGAGGTGGGGGAGGCGGGTTCGGCCAGATGTGACGGTTGAGCCGGATCCGCTTCGGCTTCGGACCGGGTTTCTCCGAGCATCTCTCGGGCGGCACGAAGTAGAGCAGGTGAATCTTCGTTTTCTGGATCAAGTGCCAGGACTTCGCGAATGAGACGCTCGACTTCCGACCACTCTTGTCCATCAGCTGCTGATTCAGCCTGGTCGAGGAGTCTGTCTATCCGCCGCTGCACACGCTCAGAAGGCATGGTGCGAGCGATAGTAAAGGATTTCGGCGTTACAGGGAGTTAGGGGCCTACCTGCTCGGTGACCTCTTGCTATGGTGGCAAGGGGTCAATTCGTCGCTGGAATCACTGCGCGGGTAGGGGGCGTCGGGACATTTGATCGTGAAGTGTCCGGCGGTCAGACAACGCGGCCGTCATGATGTTGAGGCCGATACTGGCCACACAATGGCCGCCAATAAGTTCCATTTACGGCCCCGAATCCAGTATCGGCCTACTTCACACCCACGGCGATGCGTAGTTCGTTCTCCGCCCCGTACGGTCCGTCACCTTGCTTGCTTCTGACCTGCTCGACAAAAGCGTCGCCAAAGGCCTGCCTCTGACTGTCCGTCAGATCGTTGAATACAGTAGCCATAGCTGGCGAGGTCTCGGCAAATCGCGGCCATAACGTTTCTGGAGATTCGAACGACCTTACGACTCTCACGGTAAACATATTTACACTGGAGAACCCCGCGGTCAGCATCTCGGCGCGAAAAACATCGGGGTTCGTCAGCGAATATCTCGGGTCTTGCCCGGCGGGTTCGAAATCGGGCTTGGCCCGTTTCAGCGCACTCATTACCAGGCTTTGGATTCCGTGGCCCTCAAGTCCGGTGAATGCGACGATCGCGCCGAGACCACCGGTCTTGAGTACGCGGCAGAACTCACGCATGCCCGCGGCTCGGTCCGGAAATAGCATGATCCCGAGCGCCGAAAACGCGATATCGAATGTATCGTCCTCAAGCTTCAAGTCCTGCCCGTCCATGACTTCCACGCGCAGATTTTTGACACCAAGACGGCGAGTTTTGTCGCGCAAGTAGTCGGCCATGCCCTGTGAGAAATCGACCGCGAGCACGTCGGCGCCGGCCTGGGCCGCCAGGATGCTGAAAGAGCCCGGACCTGCGGCCACGTCCAGGATCTTCTGTCCTGGCGTGACGCCCATAATGCTCAAGGCTTGCCGAGCGATGACGTCCGAGGTTGTGGCATTTTCTTTGTCGTATGCCGCGGCACGGCTGTCCCATGAAGTTGACTGTTGAGCCGGGTTATGCTGTGTCATCGTTACCAACTCCCCTGCGAATTGCGTATTTACGCGCCAGAGTATACGCAGCGAGATATTATTGAGGGTGTAGCGCTTGTTGGATGTTCAGCCCCTGTGCAACACGCGGGGGCGGGCGACATCAATCAGCCGCTAAGCCCGGGCTAGAACAGGGCTCCCACCTGCTTGTGTCACACTGAAGGTCGGATCACGATGGTCCGAAATCACATGTTTTTGGGCCACCCCGAAAACGGGGCGATTTCTATCGTGAGATTCTCAGGGGGTTTTTGGGCCGTCTGATCAAGCGGTTCCAGTGAGCCAAACAACCTACCTTTTTTTGGTGCATTGACCGTCGCCGATTTCGTATTGCGATCGGCGGCGGTTTCTGGACTAACCTTTTTACTCTGCTATCGCAGATCGCCCTTTCTCCTGATCGTCCGAGGCAATTGCCTCTTGCATCGTAGGGCATGATGACCTGCCCCCAATAGTTGTACCAGTCGCTATGTTGATATCGCCTGCTCAAATCGCAAAAACTCAGGCTCAGGTATCGCCAGACTGATTTTCACATTGCCTGCACGATCGATTCCAACGCGATCGAGCACCGTGTCCAGTGCGAGGTAGACAAGCTTTTTGCCGCCTTCCCCGAGGATTTTTTACCTGATAGCGGCCATTTGCGAACGATTCGGGAATCTCATCTCGAGAAGGAATTGCCGGCAAGTCCGCATGATCGGTCGCATCGACGGTTGTGGACACTGTGCTCTCTGGGCTCCGATTCTCAGAATCGCCATTACTGAGTCGCCTCTCAGCAGCCGCAGCAAATGCCTCTGCGCCGGAGTTTTCCGGATCGAAAGCGAGAACATCGCGCGACTTCTCGAGGGCCAGCGCCCAGTCGCCTGACGCGATTGCTTCATCGGCCTCGTCGAGAAGGAGTTCAATCCTGCGTGGGATGCGGTCGCCAGTCATAGTGGAGCGGATAATAATGGAAGACGGCCTGCCAGTGATTCGGCGAAATGGTCGGGGCGGCTACGCCTTCAATATCTCCCGGTGTGCAATCACTT
>JADFHP010000049.1 GCA_022567135.1 Chloroflexota bacterium | reverse complement strand
GTTTATAGACGCCAGGCCGCCGGCGGCCGTTATTCTCGACACGTTCTCCTGAAGCGTCTCCAGAACCGACTCCTCGTGCGCCGGCTCGACAAGCGTCCGCAGCCCGATTCCGTTCACATGCACCGGCACGGTGTTGTTGAAGAGCCTGCTGGTGATCTCCTCGCCGGGAATGAGGAGAGGCCACTTTCCGGGATTCGAGCCGGCGTCATCGAGCACCGTCAGATGGTTGTGGTCAGAAAGCACGAGAAAGTCATACCCGTGTTCCCGGTACCATTCAGCCACATGCTCGGGAGGAGCGTCGCCATCGCTCTCGGTCGTGTGGGTGTGCAGGTTGCCCTTGAACCAGTTTGAATTCGGCATGGCGGGCATCCTAACAGGCGGCAAGCACGATCTTTGAGTAGCTGAGGAGACCAGGTAGTGGCAGACAAAAGAACCGTTCTGATAACCGGCGCAAGCGGATACGTGGCGTCGCAGATACTCGATGAGTTTCGGGAGCGATACGACCTGCGCCTCATCGATGTGAAAACGACGGACCGGGATGGCGAAGAGGTTCCCGGAGTAGAGATCGCCGATCTGATCGATACAGATCGCTCAAAATACGCCCGCCACTTCGAGGGCGCGGACGCCGTAGTCCATCTTGGCTTCAAGAGAAGCGGCGCAGGGTTCAGCGGCGATGGGCTGCCGGCCATCGACCGATTCGACTCGGAATTCGAAAACGTCCAGATGGCCAACAACGTCTATCGCACGGCCTACGACGCGGGTGTCCGCCGCGTCGTCATGGCCAGCTCAAATCACGCCGCCGACTGGTACGAGCACGCCCTGATCCACTCGAAGCAGAAGGAGATGGTCTCCCCAACCGAAGTCCCGGTCTCAGACAACTTTTATGGCTGGTCCAAAGCCGCCTACGAGCTACTCGGCTTCCCCTACGCGTGCGGCATCTTCGGCCGCAAGCTGGGCGTGGTGCAGATTCGCATCGGCGCGCCGCGTGACGTGTCCGGCAGCCAGTATGAAGGCGACCTGAGCGAGCAACATACGGGCGGCTCAGGCCTGACGAACTTCAAACGCGATCTGGGCGCCCACCTCAGCAGTCGCGACCTCACGCAACTGGTGCGGCGAGCCATCGAGACCGAGAACATCGACCGCGCCGACGGGGTGCCGTGGCAGGTCGTATACGGCATTTCCGGGAACACCCGCGCGTTCTGGTCGCTCGAAAGCGCAAGGGCTGTGCTCGGCTACGAGCCGGAAGACGACTCAGAGGTCAAGTACGCGTCAGACATCGCGCGGCTCTTGACGGGGAAGGACGCGGGAATAGGCGGCGGAAAAGTCGGGGGGTAGGGGGATCAGTCGTAGAGGTGGGTGGGCCTGAACATGACGCGCTCTTCACCGACCTGCCGCTTTACCTTGTCCAGGATCTCAAGATCCCATTCGCCCACCAGGCTTACCGCAGTTCCCTTCCGGCCCATTCTGGCTGTGCGTCCTATGCGGTGGACGTACTCCTCGACGTTGTCCGGCATGTCGTAGTTGATCACATGACTGATACCGGGAATGTCGATGCCGCGCGCCGCCAGGTTGGTCGATGCCAGGACCAGCAGCGAGCCATCCCTGAACCGGCGCATGACCGAGTCTCTATCCCGCTGGGACATACCGCCGTGAAGGCCGGAGATGGGGTAGCCGTGTCTCTGTAGCTGGCGCACCAGGCGGTCCACGCCGACTTGCATCTCGCAAAAGACGAGCACCTGCGCGTCGCCTTCAAGTTCGTCGAGGATCTCACCCACGGCCGCAGTCTTATCCCGCTCGGCTACTTCGCTGTAGAACTGCTCGACTTCATCCACCGTCTGGATCTCGAGGCCAATCCTGATCCACTCGGGATCATCCATATAGCGGCGGATCAGCCGTCGGACGAAGCTGGGGACGGTTGCAGAGAAGAGCGCCGTCTGGCGGGAGCGCGGAGTCCGGGAGAGGATCCACTCCATGTCTTCTGCGAAGCCGACGTCGAGCATCCGGTCGGCTTCGTCGAGTATGGCACAGCCAACGTTGCGAAGTGAGATAGTCCCGCGGGAGATATGGTCCATGACTCGGCCCGGGGTTCCGACTACGATTTCAGGATCTGCTTCGAGCAGCTTCAACTGACGCGCTATCGGCTGGCCGCCGTACACCGGGACGACACCTACTTTCCGGCCTCTGCCCAGACTGGAAATCTCGTCCGCCACCTGCGTAGCCAGTTCGCGCGTTGGCACCAGGATTATCGCCTGCGCCGGCGCTCCGCCTGCATCGATGCGTTCGATGATCGGGATGCCGAATGCGGCGGTCTTGCCCGAACCGGTCTGCGCCTGCCCCACGATGTCGCGCCCGTCGAGCATGAGCGGAATGGTAGCAATCTGGATATCAGTTGGAATTTCGTAGCCCATGTTTTCCAGGGCGCCCATGGTCTCGTCGCTGAGCTGCATATCCCCGAATGAGCCGCCGGACCTGCTGGCCGACGATACCTTTGGAGGCCGTTGAGCTTGCTGCCTCTCGCGTCGCCGTTTATCAGAAATTGGCTGCTCGGCAGCGTTTCGTATTTCGCTCTCCGGTGCTCCATTCCTCCGGCGGCCCCGACCCCGTCGTGTGGATGGCGTGCCTGCGGATCGCCCGCCTGCCTCTCTGGTTTCGGTCTGGCCGGATTGGCCAGAGCCGCCAGACTGCGAAGATTGGGCGTCTGTCGGCGGTCCGCTCCTGCCGCGTCGCGACCTGCCGCGACCGCCGCGCGATCGCCGGCGTGGAGTGCCTGCCTCAGTGGCCCCGGGGTTGGATTTGGGGGAAGATCGTCCGCGATCGCCGCCTGGCGCGACATCGCTGGAGTCAGTTTCCTGCTTGGTTGTTTGGGTTTCGGGAGCCCTGGTGTCAGTTGCGCTTGAGGTGAATACCCGGCGCATAAGCCGACGTGCGCCTCGCATTGCCGAGGGCCTTGGCCCAGAGTCCCTTTGATCTTTGTTCATTTAGATTGGGCTGAAATAAGTCTAGGTAGCACACGGCGCGGGTGTCAACGATGATTCAGCGCACATTCCCGCGGTCAGTATCCGCTCTGCGTTCGAGCGCGCCTTGGATGTGGTCCTCCAACGCCCCAGTAAACAGGCCCAAACAGCCACGAAAATAACCATGCCCGACGCGAAAGCAACACGGGGGAACAGCCCGGAGCCGACTGCTGCCCGATGTCCGGATTCCTGCACGTAGTTGCTGACTGGTTCAGGGAACATGTCGGCGTGCCCACCGCGCCGCAAACGGCCGCATGGCCAGGGATTCAAACCGCAAAGACATTCTCGATATTCCGGGCGCGGAAGTATTCGAGGCAGTCGGATTTCGCCGCGAATACCCCGGCATCGCCTGTGACGCCCATCAGGCGAGAGCGAGACCTCTGCGCGATGAGTGAAAATCGGCAGCGAGATTAGAGGGTGGAATTCGGCCGAGTTTGCTAGGTTTCCAGCATGGGAACGACCTCTCGCAAACCCTCATCCCGGCAATCGACATCCCAACGCGGCGTGAAGCCCGCTTCACCGGCGCCGAATACCCGCGGACTGGGTGGGCGGATAAAGAGCCTGATCGGCCGGCCAACCGACGCATCCGACCCGCTTGCCGATGCCGGCGCCGCCCGCATCCTCGTCGGAGTACAACAGGTATCCGGCGCGGGCTCGACAAGCGAATGGGCGGAGGCCGTTGCAACGGCTCTCCCGGCCATCTCGGGCCTCCCGATCGTCGCCGTGCTGCTGCGCGACCAGCGCACCGAGGCCTTTACCATCGCCGGCATGCACGACCCGGATGGCGTTCTGGTGGCAACGGACGGATACGTTGGGATCAGCGAGAGTATATGCCGCGAGGCGGCGGCGTCCAGGGCCGGTATCGTGATGGACTCCGGACTATTGGCCGACGGCAAACTCAAAGCCGGCATGGCGGCGCCGATCATATCCCGTGGTTTCTCGCTCGGCGCAGCCTGTCTATTTGGTACATCCAACGCTGTGGTTCACCACGATCAGGTCCGTCAGGCTGAAAAATTTCTCGGGATTGTGGCGCCGTTCCTGACTGCCGCCAGATCGCAGCCCGAGCCCGGCGCTCCAGGTGATCTCGGCAGCAGGCTGGACGCTGAGCTTCGCATGGCCGGACGGGCAAACGAGCATGCACGGAAGGCGCGGATCACCCTTGAAGGACTCATGCTGGATCCGCTGACCGAGCGATCGCACATCCGTGACGTGGCGGTATCCCTCTCGAAGACCGAGTTCAAAGTGCTTTACGCCCTCGCCACGGCGCCCGGCTCCGCCCTCTCGCCGGCGGCGATCAGAAACGCCTCGGGAGCGGCGGCGGGACTGGATGTCACGGTGCACCGGCTTCGCCGCAAGCTGGCCCGCGCGCCGGAAGGCGGCAACCTGATACAGACCGTGCGGGGCAAGGGCTATATGCTCGTGCCACCCGGCGCCTGATCAGCGAATCCAAAGAGCCGGGAAGTGATCCCGCATACGCCCACCGCTACGGGGGCGCCCGTATGACGCGGCGTGCGATTTTATCGGGAACACATCCCGGCCCATGATCCGGCCCGGAAGTGTCCGCTTCCGGGGCCGGTTACACCCGTTGGATGCAGCGCATTTAACTGGTGATGCGATTAATCTAGCACGAATGTTCTGGGAATGCGCAGGCCGTTATGTCAGCTTTCAGAACAATTGTGCTAGTATCGCCGGGTCCCTGATCAGTCCTAACTGTACATGGCGACATCGGGACAAAACCCGGAATGAGATAACGGTCCTGCCTGCATGTCTCGAACAAAAAAATCCGCCTCGAAAAAGCCGGCCGAGCCGGTCGCTGCGCAGCCTCAGCAGATGCTTCTTAAGAGAGGCAATGAGACGACCCTCACATACCGCCTCAAATGGTCGGCGTGGGAGTGGCTCCACACACGGGCGAAGTGCCGCTCCATCGCGTTCGAAGTCCGCTTGGAAGGCCCGTTCGGCCGGATCGCGGACGTAGTCGGAATCGGACCGGAGAATCGTGTCTACCTGATCGAAGTGAAGTCGTCGCGCTCGGACAAGGCCCGTGACGACAACACACCCGATGACTACCGGCGCCTGGCCGCCAGCGAGCCGGTCGTGGAGGAGTCGGTCAGGCTCACGGCCGGCATCCTGGAAGCGGCGGCGGGGTACGCACGTGCACCGGATGATGGGAATACCAACAGCTGGCGCGAAGATGCCGGGTACAGGCAGGCGCTGAAAGATCATGCAGTGACTGTCCGCAAGAAAGAACGGCTGCGGGAGCGAATCGCGACTTTCAGCACGAAGTTCCACGATGCCGCGTACCTGCGATGCGCCCACTTCCACTACGTAATGGCCCCGGCAGGCCTGATACGCACGACGGAGGTGCCGCCGATGTGGGGACTCCTCGACGAGCATCTCAACACCAGGGTGGAGGCGCCGTACAAACAGGTGCCTGAAGCGACCCGCCACATACTGCGAGCGATCTCGAGAGCCAACTCCCGGGACCTGATGAACGCGTATGGAGTCCAGCGCTCCAAAGAGGGGCTGCAATTCCCCGGCTGGGACTAGCTGTACTTCCCACGAATGTTGTTTATCCGTCTCAGCCGACAGAGATTTCAGCCCCAGCGGGCACCTACCCTCGACCTGGGCAACTGCGCCTGAATCCCGAGAAGGTGCAGGGACACCTGCTCAGACCTTATCGGCCAGGAAATTCTCGATGCGGTCGAGGGCGATCTGGAGATTTTCCTGTGAGTTGGCGAACGAGAGCCGGATGTAGCCTTCGCCGAACACCCCGAACGATGTTCCTGAAAGCAGCGCGACGCCACCCTCGATCAGCATCCGGTCGGCAAAATCCCCGCTACTCATGCCGGTGGCCCTGATGTTCGGGAAGGCATAGAAGGCGCCCTTCGGCGTGACGCAGCTAATTCCCTTGATGCTGTTCAGCCCACTGATAAGCATCTCGCGGCGTGATTTGAACTCCGCCACCATCTCGCGGACCGGCTCCTGAGGGCCGTCGATAGCGGCCATGGCGGCCATCTGGGTCACCGCATTGGTGCAGGATACGCTGTTGGTCACCAGGCGGCTTATCGGCTCCACCAGCGGCTCAGGGAACACCCCGTAGCCCATCCGCCAGCCGGTCATCGCGTAGCTCTTCGACATGCCGTCGAGGATGATCGTCCGCTCCCGCATGCCGGGGAACTGGCTTATCGACGTGTGCTCCCCCTCATAGTAGAAGTCCTTGTAGACCTCGTCTGAAAGAACCACCGCGTCGACTTCGCAGGCTATCTCGGCGATCTGCTCGAGTTCATCTTTTGGGATCACGCTGCCGCAGGGGTTGTTGGGTGAGTTCACTATGATCAGCTTCGTCTTACCGTTGACCGAGGCGCGCAGTGCATCGATATCGGCGTTGAAGCCGTTCTCTTCGAGGAGGCGCATCGGAACGGCCTTGCCGCCCACGAAGTCGATCATCGACTTGTAGATCGGGAAGCCCGGATCCGGGTAGATGACCTCGTCTCCCGGCTCGATCAACGCCATCATCGTAAAGAACATGATCGGCTTGGCGCCGGGCGTAACGACGATGTTGTCTGGATTGACGTCGTAGCCGTGCCATTTGGCCTGATGGGCGGCGATGCGCTCCCTGACCTCCGGGATGCCCGCCGACGCCACATAGTGCGTGTATCCATCGTCCAGCGCCTTCTTGGCCGCTTCCCGGATATGGGCAGGCGTATCGAAGTCGGGCTCCCCGATCTCGAGGTGGACGATGTCGTGTCCCTGCGCCTCAAGGCGCTTGGCTTTCGCCAGAATCTCGAAAGCCGTCTCCGTGCCGAGACGTTCCATGCGCGATGCCAGTTGCATCCGAAGTTTTGCCTTTCAGATTTGAGTCAGGTGAGTACGCGCGATCAGACGCGGCGTAAAAAAAACGTAATGCGTGAGTCTCCGCCTGCCCTGACGGGCTGTCAAGAAGGGACAGGGTTGCATCTGGTGCAGGCCGGAACCTGGAACCCGGTGGGCTTTACAGTGGTGGGACAATGGCCCAATCGCGATACAAACCGGGACACAAACCGACATGAGTAAAACCGAGCGAGGCGTTAGCGCTTGAGTGCCACCGAGATAGCCGACACTTCGAAACGGCGCATATTGCGCAGGCCTTCCATGCCGCCTGCATTTCGCTATGCCCAGTACCGAAACTACTGGTTTGGAATGCTCGCGGCCGTCGGGGGCTTCCAGGTCAACTCATTCGGTCAGTTATGGCTCGTCCACACCCTGGACGACTCGTTTGTGGTCCTTGGATACGTTGGCCTCGCCAACGCCGTCCCTGCGATCGTGCTGAACCTTGTCGGCGGAGTCGTCGCCGACCGCTTCGACCAGCGCCGCCTGATCATGATCGCCCAGATAGGCACCGCCAGCCTCGTGTTTCTACTGGGGCTGCTTGCGGTCACCGGCGTGGTCGAAGTCTGGCATGTGCTCGTGATCGCATTCTTCGCCGGCGCCATCAACGCCTTCAACACGCCGGCCCAGATGGCCCTTTACCCCCATCTTGTTGACCGGAAGGTCCTGATGAGCGCGGTGGCCCTGAACTCGTCGATATGGCAGGGCACCCGGATCATCGCCCCCGCAGTTGCCGGAGGCTTGATCTGGCTGCTGGGCACGTCATCCCCGTTCTTCCTGGCCGGAATCGGCAACATCATCTTCGTACTGGTAGTCATGAGACTCAACATTGCGAAGACCGAACGGGCGCCCGGCAAAAAGGCGTTCGGTGACCTGCTCGAGGGCATCCGATATATCAAGGGAAACCCGATCTTCAGGATCCTTATCGGCATGACATTCTTCAACAGTTTCTTCGGGATGGCATACGTAACGCTGATGCCGGTTTTCGCCGACGACATACTCGGCGTCGGCTCGGGCGGACAGGGGCTCATGATGAGCACGGGCGGCGTCGGCGCCCTGATCGCCACGATATACCTGGCGGCAAAAGGCAACTTCAAGAACCGCGGCTTCGTGCTGGTTGGTGGTGCCGTGATGACCGGCCTGTTCATCGCCGCGTTTGCCTTATCCACCGACTGGGTCGGATCACTCCCGCTCGCCATGGCGCTGCTGTTCCTGTTCGGGATGTCCACGTCCGTGTACATGATCTCTATCATGAGTTCACTGCAGATGCTGGTTCCCAACCATCTGCGCGGACGGGTCATGGGCTTCTACGGAATGACCTGGAGCATCATGCCGCTCGGCGGCCTCTACGCCGGCGTCATCGCCAGCCTGATCGGCGCACCATGGGCAATCGCCATCGGCGGCCTGCTAGTATCCGCATTCGCAATCGGCCCCGCCCTGCTGAACGGAAACGTGCGGAACATCGGCACCATACTTGCCAGACAATCGGACGCGGTCGCCGCCCCCGCTCCACAGTCTTCGCGTGCCGCCGGGGATTGACGGGCCTCAGGGTTCAGGGAGATCAGATGCATGATTACGACTAACCGGATGAAAGCGAAGATCAGATCCGGAGAGCCCGCATTTGGCGTTTCGGTCACCTTTCCGGCGCCAGAAATCGTGGAGATGATCGGTGACGCCGGTTACGACTGGGTCATGATCGACGCAGAGCACGGCTCCCACGCACCGGAAGACGTGTATGCGATGGCGGTGGCATGCGAGCAGCACGGCATCACGCCAATTGTTCGTCCACAGGTAAACCAGCCGGACGTGATACTCCGCTACATGGACCGTGGCGCAATGGGCGTCCAGGTCCCGCACGTCAACACCCGTGAAGAGGCGGAGCGAGCCGTGCGGTCGGTCAAGTTCCACCCGGACGGCGACCGCGGCCTGGGAGGCGGCCGGAAAACCTACGGAATGTCCACGACAGAGTTCATCGAAGCCTCAAACCGGGAGACCCTGGTCTGCGTTCAGATCGAACACATGGAAGGGATAGAAAATCTCGATGAGATCCTGACCGTCGAAGGAGTCGACGTCTTCTTCATCGGCCCGTCCGACTTATCACAGTCGATGGGGTATCCCGGCCAGCGGACGCATCCTGAAGTGCAGAAGGTCGTGAACGGGGCGCTCGAGAAGATTCACGCCGCGGGCAAGGCGTCCGGAACGCCGGGAGGACCGGCGGAAACGGCGGCCAACATCGAAATGGGCGTGCTGTACCACTACACCCATGTGCCTACGATCGTGAGCACATTTTCGAGCGTATTTTTCGAGGCGGTCAAGGCTGCGAAGAGCCCTCACGCCGCCTCACAAGAGTTCAACTGATCTATATAGCGTAATGGGCAAAACACAACACTAAAATCAGAGGAGACTCATGTACGTAATCACCCGCGTCTACGAAACCAAACCAGGACAGGCCAGGCTGGCCGCAACGCTGATCGCAAAGATCGGCAAGGTATACGAGGATGCAGGCCAGCGATCTCCGGTTCAGGTCTCGTTCAACGGCGGCACCCTGCCCGGCGAGACCAACCGGGCATACATGCGCTGGGAGGCAGAGCAGATCGAGTCGCCATACCGGGGCGGCAACACCCTTCCGGACGCCAGTGAGTTCGGCGGGAAGTTGCGCGAGATCGTCGTTCGCAGTTGGATTGAGTTCGAGGAAAAGCTGACGCCGGACAAGTTCCAGGAATCGTAGACCCGCCCACTCAGTAACCGCTCCTCTGGCACAATTGACACAGCGGCTCTGCATGTCGCCGCACATCACACGCGCATGGAGAATCCACCTCTGGGGACCATCCTTTGACAACCAGGTACGCCGGTAAAGTCAACGCACCGGAATTTCCACCGGGCCTCGATTGGATCAACATCGACCAGCCACTGACCAAAAGCGACGTGGCCGGAAAGCTCGTGATCCTCGACTTCTGGACCTACTGCTGAATTAACTGCATGCACATACTTCCGCAGTTGCGGAAGCTGGAGCGCAAATACCGCGACTGGCTGGTGGTCGTGGGAGTTCACTCGTCCAAATTTCCAAACGAGAAAGAGACCATCAATCTGAAAAACGCGGTCCTGCGCTACGGCATCGAACACCCGGTTGTGAACGATCACGAGTTCACCCTGTGGCAGGAGTACGGCGTGCGCGCCTGGCCCACTCTCATGTTCGTCGACCCGCAGGGGAAGGTCTTCGGCAAGCACGAAGGCGAGTTTGAGTTGAAGCAGTTCGACGCGCTCATCTCAGAGATGGGGGAGGAGTTCAGGTCGCTCGGCCTCCTGAATGAGACCCCCCTGCCCTACCAGCTGGAAGCGGCGAAGGCCGAAGCGCGGCCGCTATCGTTTCCCGGCAAGATCGAGGTGGACCCTGATGCCGGGGACGCCGGACGGCTATTCATCGCCGACTCCAGCCACAACCGAGTGCTGGTCACCGATCTGGAAGGAGGGATCCAGTCGGTCATCGGCTCCGGCGAGCCCGGCAACAGCGATGGCGCCTTCGATACCGCCATGCTCAACCACCCGCAGGGCATGGCGGTGGACGGCAGCCGCCTGTACATAGCGGACGCCGAGAATCACACGATCAGGCTCGCCGACCTCGATGCCGGGACCGTGAAAACCATCGCCGGGACCGGCGAGCAGGCGCTCTTCCGCCACGAAGGCGGAATGGCCCCGGAGTTCCCACTCAACTCGCCATACGATCTCGCCCTGCAAGATGACACGCTCTACATCGCAATGGCCGGATTCCACCAGCTCTGGGCGCTGGACCTGCCGAGCGGCCAGATTGCTCCGTATGCCGGCGACGGCGTCGAGAACATTCTCGATGGGCCGCGCATGGAAGCCCAGCTTGCGCAGCCGTACGGCCTGACGGTAAGCGAAGGCACGATCTACTTCGCCGATAGTGAGACCAGCGCCGTCCGTTCTGTGCCCGACATCGATGTGGACACCGAACTGGCGGTGGTGGAAACCCTGGTGGGCGACGGCCTGTTTGATTTCGGGGATCGGGACGGCGCATTTGGGGATGCGATCCTCCAGCACGTCCAGGCAACGGCGGTCATGGACGGCGTCCTTTACGTGGCCGATACCTACAACCACAAGATCAAGGCGATGGATCTTGAGAACCGGGTCGTCGAGACCGTGGCGGGCTCCGGTGACAGTGGCGCTACAGACGGCGAAGCCATGAAAGCCACGTTCAACGAGCCCGCCGGCCTGGCATGCGCAGACCGGCAGATCTACGTAGCCGACACCAACAGCCATGCAATTCGGGTCATCGATCTCGATACCGGGCAGGTGCGCACGTTAGAGCTGACCGGCCTGCCAGAGAACTCGGAGTAGCGGAAGCGATGGCCAACCGCCTGGCGAAAGAGACCAGCCCGTACCTCCTGCAGCACAGGGACAACCCTGTCGACTGGTACCCGTGGGGCGAAGAGGCCTTCGAGAAGGCGCGAACTGAAGATAAGCCCATCTTCCTGAGCATCGGATACTCGGCATGTCACTGGTGCCATGTGATGGAGCGCGAGTCGTTCGAAGACGATGCGACCGCCGAGCTGATGAATGCCGAGTTCGTCAGTATCAAGGTCGATCGTGAAGAGCGGCCGGACGTCGACGCCATCTACATGGCGGCGGTCCAGGCGATGACGGGCAGCGGTGGCTGGCCGATGTCCGTCTTCATGACTCCCGATGCCCGTCCGTTCTTTACGGGCACATACTTTCCATCGGAGCCTCGAAGCGGGATGCCATCGTTCACGCAGCTTCTCAATTCGCTCTCCGAGGCCTACAGATCGCGCAGGGACGAGATACTCGACTCATCCTCCAAGATCGTCGCCCACCTCGTCGCCAACAACCAGGCGCAGTCCAGCGAGACGCCACTCGACAGGGGGCTTATCGAGCGGGACATGAGCGACGTGCTGGGGAGATTCGATCGCGAAAACGGTGGTTTTGGCGGCGCGCCGAAGTTCCCTCAGCCCATGGTCTATGAATACCTGCTCCGGGTATGGGCTGCAGCAGGCGACGACGCAATCCTCGATATGGTCTCGACGACCCTGACCCGCATGGCGAAGGGCGGCATGTACGACCAGGTCGGGGGCGGGTTCCATCGCTATTCGGTAGACCCTATCTGGCTGGTCCCGCACTTCGAGAAGATGCTCTACGACAACGCGCTACTGGCGCCGCTCTACCTGCACGCCTACCAGGCCACAGGGGATGAGTTCTTCAAGAACGTCGCCATCGACGTGCTCGAATACGTGCGCCGGGAGATGCTCCATCCACAGGGAGGCTTCTACTCCGCCCAGGACGCCGATTCCGAAGGCGTTGAGGGCAAGTACTTCGTGTGGGAGTCTGCGGAATTCGCCAACGTTCTGGGCGAGGAGATCGGCGTGCCCGCGGCGGCATACTGGTCAGCCACTGCGGACGGCAACTTCGAAGGCAAGAACATCCTCTGGGTGCCGCGGGATGATTCAGAGGTCGCAGACGGCCTCGGCATGAGCGTCGATAAACTGTTGGAGGTGATCCGGACAGCCCGCGAGAAGCTGTTCGAGGCCAGAGAGCAGCGGGTGAAGCCGGGCCTCGACGATAAGGTCCTCACATCATGGAACGCGCTAATGCAACGCGCGTTTGCTCTGGCCGGAGCGGTTCTCGAGCGGCCGGACTACGTGAAGATCGCAGCCGGGAATGCAACGTTCTTGATCGAAAACCTGCGGGATGGCGAGCGAATCCTCCGCACGTGGAAAGACGACCCGGACGGCGGCAAGGCCCATCTGAACGGCTACCTGGAGGACTACTCGTTCCAGATCGAAAGCCTTATCTCGCTATACGAGGCGACGTTCGATGGTCAGTGGCTCATCGAGGCCCGTACGATCGCGGACCGCATGATCGACCTGTTCTGGGACGGAGACGCGGGCGTTTTCCACGATACAGGCTCCGACCACGAAGACCTGCTGGTGCGGCCCAGGAACGTGTTCGACAACGCAACTCCAGCCGGCGGGTCCGTGGCCGCAACTGCCTTACTGAAGCTGGCTCTGATATTCGATGACGATGAGTACAGGGAGCTGGCGGTGCGCAGTCTCGGCTCTGTGCGGGACCTGATGGAACAGACGCCCCTGGGACTGCCCGGCTGGCTGGCTGCCGTCGATTTCCACACCGGCACCCCCAGAGAGGTAGTCGTGATCGGCGAGCCGGACTCTGCCGAAACGAAATCGCTCCTCCGCGCGGCCCACGCGAAGTACATGCCGAACCTGGTGCTTGCCGGCGCGCCCGACCAAGTTGAGAACCCGATCTCGCCTCTGCTCGAGGCCCGGGCGCTTGTTAATGGCGAACCCACCGCCTACGTCTGCGAAAACTATGTGTGCCAGTTACCCGTGACCCGGCCGGAGGCGCTGGCCGGGCTGCTTGAGCGCTCTTGATCGCTGAGGAGGCAACCTGCAGCAACTCCTGGGCTTTTTAGGCCCCGTGGGGGCATCTGATGCTCTCCTGGTGCTCTAAGGACTTCATCATGTCGCGTCGCTGGCGTTCGGCTACTATTTCCAGACGGGAAATCGACAGGATTGCGAACACCGACAGATCGCTCGCCGGTTCAGGGAGAGACAGAGCCAGATGACCGGAAAGAACATGCGCATAGAGCAGGACTCGATGGGGCAACTCGAAGTTCCGGCAGATGCGTATTACGGCGGGAACTCCCAGCGTGCGAGCCTGAATTTTCCGATCAGCGATCTCCGCTTCAACCGCTCGTTCATCAAGGCCATCGCTCAGATAAAGCAGTCCGCAGCCGTGGTCAACAAGGACCTCGGCACGCTGGAGAGCGATCTGGCCGAAGCGATCGTCACCGCAGCACAACGCGTCATCGACGGCGAATTCGACGATCAGTTCGTCGTCGACATCTTCCAGACGGGGTCCGGCACGTCGACCAACATGAATGCCAACGAGGTGATCTCGAACGTGGCGAACGAGGCGCTCGGCGGCGGGCTCGGCACTCGCACCCCCGTGCATCCGAACGACCACGTCAACCGCGGCCAGTCGTCCAACGACGTCATACCGACCGCCATACACCTCGCAGCGGCCGGCGCGATCAAAGATCGGCTCCTCCCCGCGATGGCAGAGCTGGAGGCATCGTTGAGACGGAAGTCGGAAGAGTTCTGGCCGGTGATAAAGACAGGCCGCACCCACCTCCAGGACGCCACACCGATACGTCTGGGGCAAGAATTCCTCGGATACGCCGGCCAGTTGGAGAACGGCCGGTGTCGCGCCGGCGCCGCTCTCGCAGAGATGTCGGTCCTCGCCCTCGGCGGCACGGCGGTTGGCACCGGCATTGGCATGCATCCCGAGTTCGCCGACAGGGTGATTGCGCGACTGCGCGACTTGACCGGCCTTGATCTTTCCGAGTCCAGCAACCACTTCCAGTCGCAGAGCACGATCGACGGCATGGTCCAGGCATCCGGGTCGCTCAAAACCATCGCAGTCAGCCTTCTGAAGATCGCCAACGACATTCGCTGGCTGGGGTCGGGGCCAAGGGCCGGAATCGGCGAGATTGAACTGCCGGAGGTGCAGCCCGGCAGCTCGATCATGCCCGGCAAGGTAAATCCCGTCATTGCCGAATCGGTGGCCATGGTGTCCGCCCAGGTAATCGGGAACGACCAGACGATCGTGATCGCAGGCCAGTCAGGCAACTTCGAGTTGAACGTCATGATGCCCGTGGCCGCCTATAACCTGCTCCAATCAATCGACTTGCTTGCCGCCAGTTGCGAGAATTTCGCCCGCCAGTGCATCGACGGCCTCGTTGCCACCGGCGCGGGCCCGGACATGGTCGAAAAGGGCCTGGCGATAGGCACCGCCCTGGCTCCGGTCATCGGCTATGACGCCGCGGCCCGGATAGCCCATATCGCCGCCGAAACGGGCGAGACCGTAAAGGAAGTCGCACGGCGGGAAACAGACCTGTCGGACGAACGACTGGACGAGATCCTCGACCCGTCGACGATGGTCGAGCCGAGCGCCTGAGAGCGCAGCATCTCCCGGCCGCGCCGGCTCTCTGTGATACCTTGGCGCCGTTTGCAGCCGACTTGAACGAGGGATAACGCATCTGCGCTCCGCAATCGAAATCGCCCTTTGTAGCCGCTGTCGGCCGTCACCGCGATGAGCGCACTGCGCTCCGACGCTTCGGACGATAAATCAGAGTCGTCCGGCGCGGTCCCTGCCTCGGGCCGCCGAGGCATCCGCGGCGCCTTCTACGGCTGGTGGATTCTTGCTGCCTCCGCCCTGATCAACGGCATAGGCGGAAGCGTCCATTACCAGGGATTTACCGTCCTTTTCCTCCCTGTGTCAAACACCCTGGGTCTCAGCCATGCCCAGACGGCGCTCGCCTTCTCGCTCTCACGGGCCGAGAACGGCATCCTGGGTCCGATCACCGGCTGGCTCATCGATAAGTTCGGCCCTCGACCACTGATGCTAGCCGGCACGATACTGGTCGGCATCGGCTACATCCTTCTGTCGCGCACCGATAGTTACCGGGACTTTGTCCTGGTCTACATATTCGTGATCTCCCTCGGCGCGTCGACGAGCTTCATGCAGGGCACTACGTCGGCACTCAACGCCTGGTTCGTGCGCAAGCGCGGCATCGTGATGTCGATCAATAGCGCCGGATTCCGCCTTGGCGGGGCCTTCATGGTCCCTGTTCTGTCCGTCCTGGTCCTCCGCTACGGATGGCAGACGGCCGCGCTATGGATTGGCGTCATCATGCTGGTGCTCATCACCCCGCTGGCGCTGTTCATGCGCCGCTCGCCGGAGGAGTATGGAGCGCGGCCCGATGGTGACTCCACCGACCTGCGGGTAGCGACCGCTTCGGGCCGCAAAGCCATATACACCGACGAGGACTGGACCGTCAAAGAGGCCGTGAAAACAAGGGCCTTTTACGTGCTGGCGGCCGGGACCGTGCTACGGATCTCCGTTCACGGCGCCATATTCGTCCACATAATCCCCATACTCGTCTGGAAAGGGCAATCGCCACAGGGCGCTGCCAACATGGTCGGCCTCCTGGCGCTCATGGCTGTGCCGCTCATCATCTTCACCGGCTGGCTGAGCGACAAAGTGGGCAGGCAGAAGATTCTCGCGGTCGCATATCTCTTTTCCGGCAGCAGTCTTATCGTGATGAACTTCGTGGAAGGAACCATCCCCATCTTCCTTGCGTTGTTGCTGTTCCTGGGCTCGGAAGTGGGAAGCGCACTCAACTGGGCGCTTGTCGGCGACCTCTTCGGCCGGAAGCGGTTCGCCACCATCAGGGGCATGCTCGCGCCCATGTACAACGCCGCCCTGTTCGTCACGCCGGTCGGCGCGGGCTGGATATTCGACGAAACCGGCAGCTACCAGATCGTGCTACTCACCGGCGGGGTACTGTTCTTCCTCGCCGCTATCGTATTCTTCCATCTCCGCGCACCGGTCCGTGAAATCCTGGACAAAGCTGCCGATGACCGTGCCGCCGATGAGGCGACGAAAAATGCTGTTTCTACCGGGCCTGTTTCAACCAGGCCTGCTACACCGGGGGAGGAAAAATGAGCGCTGAAGATCGCGTCAAAGAACTGGGCCTGGATCTATCCAACCCTCCAAAACCGGCGGGGAACTATGTGCCGGCTATCCGGGTGGGCAACATCGTCTACCTCTCCGGACACGGGCCTGTGCGGCCGGATGGAACCTCGGTCACAGGCAAAGTGGGAGCGGAGCTGTCCGTTGAAGAAGGCTACGACGCCGCCCGGCTGGTCGGCATCGGCCTCCTCTCCTCGCTCAAGGCCCAGCTGGGCTCGCTCGATAAGGTCCGGCGGGTGGTCAAAACGCT
This sequence comes from Chloroflexota bacterium, assembly GCA_022567135.1. Taxonomy (GTDB): domain Bacteria; phylum Chloroflexota; class Dehalococcoidia; order Lucifugimonadales; family Lucifugimonadaceae; genus UBA1151. Next base: position 347 of record JADFHP010000049.1, on the reverse strand, counting down.
GGGCATGGTCAACGCGGCGCCTGATTTCACGGATCATCCACAGGTGATTAACGGCGCCTCGGACATTTTCAGAGAAGTGTTTGGCGAAAATGGAATCGGCGCCAGGTCCGCGGTGGGAATGGGCTCACTGCCTTTCCAGATTCCGGTTGAAGTAGAGATGATCATCGAGGTTGAGGGCTAACAACAACGCTAAACCCGCACGTATATCAGGAGTAGATGACATTGGGCGAGATTAAAATCACACGGATAAACCACGTCGGCATACCGATTTCCAACCGCAAGAAGACACTGCCGTTCTATCGCGATGTGCTGGGCCTGAACGTGATCCCCAGCCAGGTTGACGGTGA
>JADFHP010000048.1 GCA_022567135.1 Chloroflexota bacterium | reverse complement strand
TTTCTCGCCGCGCTCCGGATCCAACTGAATATTGAGGGTTGAATATACGGTCGCCTGCGGTATGAGGGCGGCCAGTTGCATGCTCTTGCTGTTCCTGCGCCCGGCCAGATCCTCTAATTCCCGATAGTTGTCCAGGGCTGATTCGTAGTCGCCCGAGACCTCCATTGCCCGGCCGCGCCCGGTGAATAGCGCAACGACGGTCTCTTCGGGGGCGGTTTCCTGATCGGTACATTCCAGGCCGGACGCGAATAGCGCTGCCGCCTCACGATTGGCGTGCAGCCGGGTGGCGCGTTCAGCCGCGATCCGGTAGTAGTGGGCGGCGCGCTCGTTATCGCCGCCCTCGCGGTAGTGGTATGCGAGCCTGTGTGCCTCTTCGTTGGCGCTATCGCCGTGGTGCTGTTCCAGTGCTTCTGCGACCCGGCGATGAAATCGCAGGCGTTCCCTGCGCAAGATCGAGTTGTAAGCGGCGTCGCGCGTTAGTTGGTGCCTGAACGTGTATTCGAGTTCTGGCGACCGGGCAGTCTCATCGATGAGTTCCATCTTCTCGAAGCTTGCGATCTGGGCATCGAGGCCGGACGGGTCTTCGACCAGCGCGTCCAGCACGCCTCTATGGAATCGGCGGCCGATGACCGCGGCGAGTTGCAGGGTGCGGCGTGACTCGGCCTCCAGCCGATCGAGTCGGGTTATCAATAACGCCTGGACGTTCTCTGGAATCGCTATGCGCCGGGCGTCCGTACCTCCCTGCCATCGCAGTCCAGCCCCGTTGGAGGCCACGGCATCGCTCTCAACGAGCGACCGGACCATCTCCTCGACGAAGTACGGGTTGCCGTCTGTCCTGCTGCGCAGCGTCTGCAGTACTTCCGGCGGTATGCCTTCGACATCCAGGAGGCTGTCTAGGAGCGTGCCGGTGTCGGCTGATGAAAGCGGCTCAAGGGTTATCTCCGTGTAGTAGTCCGCAAAATCTGATTCGGCCGCCCGCTTCAGCCGCCATCCGGCAGACTCTCGCTCCGGCCTGAAGGCGCACAGAAACAAGATCGGCGCCGATTCAACCAGCGCGAACAGGTGCACCAGCAACTCATAAGACGCCTCATCGGACCAATGCAAGTCATCAAGCACCAGTACGGTGGGCGCGCCAGACGATTCACGTTGCCAGAACTCCGTCGCAGTCTGGTAGAGGGCCTGTTTGAGTTGTTCTCCTTCCAGGGGAGGGCGGGCGCCGTGCGGAACGAGGGAACGGAGCACATCGGCAGACTGGCGCACGAAGTCGCGAGATTCTTCAGGGACGTTTTCGAGCCTCGTGGCGATCTTCTCTTCTACGCTTCGCCTGTCGTCTCCCTCTTCGACGCCGAACATTCGCCGCACTCGGGGCAGGAACACGCCGTATGGAAGCGTCTCGTCGAACGACACGCCACGCAACTCTGACCAGCCGCCCTGTCCGCCCGTCAGCTCCGCCCAGCGATCCCGCAGTTCATGGATCATTCGGGACTTGCCGAGGCCGGCTTCTCCAATGATGCTCACGATCTGCCCGGTTCTGTCGCCATTCCCTTCGACGGCGGCGACGGCCGAAGCCTTTTGGCGCAGAAGTGCCAGTTCTTTCTCACGGCCGACGATCGGGGTCGAGGCGCCCAGCCTGCCGCGCAGCCACGCGCGGCCTTCGCTGACGCGTAGCGCTTTGAATGTGGGGACCGGCTCCACTTTGCCCTTGACCGCGATGCCGCCGAGGCTCTCAAATTCGAATCGAGCCGCGGTGAGGGAGTGTGTGGCTTCAGATACCTGTACTGTGGCAGCCTCGGCTGATTGCTCCATGCGTGCGGCAACGTTCACGGCATCGCCCATCGCCGTATAGTCGCCGGGGTTTTGCGAGCCGACCAAGCCGACTATGACCGGACCGGTATTGATGCCCACGCGCACGTTGAAGTCGACGTCGAACTCATCGTCGATTTCGTGCTTGAATTCTTGTATGCCGGAAATGATCTCGAGGCCTGCCCGTACGGCGCGCTCAGGGTCGTCTTCATGCGCGGACGGAGCACCGAAGAACGCCACGATCGCGTCGCCCATGAAGCGCCCGATTGTGCCGCCGTAGCGCTCGACTGGCGCGGTCATGTAGCGGAATGCCTCATCCATGATTTCGGTCCAGTCCTCCGGGTCCATCTGCTCCGCCATTGAAGTGGAGCCGACGACATCGCAGAAGAGGACCGTGATTACGCGGCGCTCGCGATCGCCCGACGGGCCGCGACGAGCCGTGCGGTGGGCGCTATCTGGAGGTTTGGGACTGGTCATGAGCGGTAGGGGCGCTGAAGCGTCAAATCGAACGGCGCGACGGGCATCATGATTCGCTCGCGCGGCGGCCGCGATTCTAACAGCGGATGACCTGGCGTGAACCGGCCTGTGCGAAGGCCGTTAGCCTGCTGCTGCGGCCAGCTTTTCCTCTTCGAAAAGGCGCAGGTCCCAGTAACGCCTGAATACGTCCCATGCCTCGGGGGCTGTGGCGCACTCGAACAGCTCACGGCGCCGGAACCTGGCGCGCCAGCCCGTCGATATGTACCAGGAGAGGTTCTTCTTCATCTGGATCAGGGCGCGCCGCTCGTCCAGGTGCTCCTCAATCAACTCCATGTGTTCGGAAATCACGTTCAGGCGGTACTCGTCCTGCGCCTCTCGGCCAAGTGACTCGTACTCGTCCGAGAAGACCCATGGCCGGCCCATCGCGCCCCGGCCGATCATCACTGCCTGGCAGTTTGTCTCCGCCATCATCCTGCGGGCTTCGGCCATCGAGTCGACATCGCCGTTGCCGGTAACCGGAATGTTCACGGCATCAACCACATCGCCAATGATCTGCCACGGCGCTAGCCCAGTGAACTGCTGGGAGCGGGTACGGGGATGCACGGTTATGGCGTCGACGCCTTCGGATTCGGCGAGCTGCGCGACTTCGACGGCGTTCAGGTGCTCATCGTCCCAGCCGCCCCTTATCTTGATAGTGAGCGGGATGGCGAGCACTTTCCGCAATGACGAGAGGATCTCGGCCGTGCGCGGCAGGTCGCGCATAAGCGCGGAGCCCTTGCCTTTTTTTACGATCTTACGAACCGGGCAGCCCATATTCACGTCGATCATATCGGCGCCCAGGTCCTGAAGCCGGTTCGCCGCCTCTGCCATGCTCTCGGCTCTGCCGCCGAGCAACTGCAGCGCGACAGGCCGCTCTTCGGGCAGGAATTCTGCGGTGCGCCGCGCCCTGACGCTTTCGTGTATCAGCGCCTCGGCATCAACCTCTTCGCTGGTCGTCATGCCACTGCCGCAGCGGCGCGCGATGAGCCTGAACGGCACGTTCGAAACGTCCGCCATCGGGGCGAGGCGCACGGCGGCGCCGGTGTCTATCGAGCCAATCTGCATGTAACGAGTATACGTTTGCCGACTGTGCCGCATCTAACCGGGAGTTGCGCCGTATGCGACTATTAGGGTCCGGAAGGCAAAAAAATTCAAGGTATGCGTGCCCAGATACCCATAGGTGTGGTGATGACGACCAGAGAAGCGAAACCAGGCGAGTCCGGTACTTTGGACATCGAATTCTTCTTCGATCCCGGCTGCCCGTGGGCGTGGATCACGTCGCGCTGGATTCACGAAGTCGCCGCGGTGCGCGACATCAGCGTTCACTGGCGTTCGTACAGCCTAGGGATGCTGAACGAAGGGCACGATAACCCGGCATTCGCCGACAAACGGGCGATGGCGAAGAAGGCGCTCAGAATGATCGAGGCCCTTGAAGTAGAGGGCCGCAACGACGATATCGGCCGTTTTTACACCGAGATGGGCACCCGTTTCCATGTAAACGAAGAGCCTGCGTCCGATGAACTGATGATCGCGGCCGCAAAAGCCGCCGGCGTGGATGACAAGTTGGATGTCGCCGAGGACGAGTCGTGGGACCCGGCCGTCCGCGCCGCCCTTGACGAAGCGAAGGGCATGGTGGGTGCGGACACGGGCACGCCCGTCATCGCGTGGGGCGAGCCGCGGCGGGCGATCTTCGGCCCGGTGCTATCGCCCGCCCCGACCGGCGAGAAGGCCGGCGAGGTGTGGGACGCCATGGTCACGCTTACAGGCAACGCCGACTTCTGGGAGATAAAGCGCGGTCGAGACGGCGGCCCGGACTTTTCTTAGAGCGGTAATAGAGCCCGCTGGTAACATCGACCACAGAGTTCTGGTGGGCTGCCCACGATCGCAGGAAATGAAAATTGTTTGAATCACTGACCGTCAAGCTCGGCGGCGTGTTCGCCGGGCTGTCCCGGAAGGGCCGGCTTTCCGAGCAGGACATCGACGAAGCGCTGCGCGCCGTTCGGTTGGCGCTGCTTGAGGCAGACGTCGATTTCAAGGTCGTTCGCGAGTTCGTAAAGTCGATCAAAGCGAAAGCCAATACCGAAGAGGTATACGGCTCCCTGTCACCTGGCCAGTCTGTGGTTCGCATCGTCCAGGACGAGCTGACCGAGATCCTGGGCGGCGAGTCGACGGGGCTCGAGCGGTCCGGCACCCCGCCCACGGTGGTGATGCTGGTGGGCCTCCAGGGCTCGGGCAAGACCACGACTGCTGCCAAGCTGGCCGTGTGGCTGCGCCGGGAGACGAAGCAGGACGTGATGCTGGCGGCCTGCGACCTTCAGCGTCCCGCCGCGATCGACCAGCTTGTGCAACTGGGCAAGCAGGTCAATGTGCCCGTATACAGCGAGGATCCCGCTGATTCGACGCCCATCGATGTTGCGAAGAACGCTCTAAAGGCGGCTCGTGGTTCCGATGCCTACTGGCTGATTCTCGATACGGCCGGCCGCCTCGCCATCGACAACGATCTCATGAAGGAGCTTGAGAAGCTCCGCGATGCCACAAAGCCAACAGAGACTCTGCTGGTGCTGGACGCGCTTACCGGCCAGGACGCGGTGCGCTCGGGCGGCGAGTTCCACGAGCGCATCGGCATCGATGGCATGATCCTGACCAAGATGGACGGCGATTCTCGCGGCGGCGCGGCGCTTTCGATGCGCTCGGCTACCGGTGTGCCCATCAAGTTCATGGGCACCGGAGAGAAGGTAGACGCCTTCGAGCAGTACCATCCGGACCGGCTGGCATCACGAATTCTGGGGATGGGGGATGTGCAGTCACTCATCGAGAAGGCCGAGCAAGAGGTCGGCGTGGAACAGGCCGAGGCGCTTGAGCGGAAACTCCAGAAGGCGGAGTTCGACATGGACGATCTCCTCGAGCAGTTCAAGGCCATCAAGAAGATGGGCTCGCTCTCCGAGATGATGAACATGATCCCCGGCCTGGGCAGGCTGACGGGGCGCATCAATCCGGCGGACATGGACGACGGAAAGATTGCCCGGGTAGAGGCGATCATCCTGTCGATGACTCCGCAGGAGCGGCGCAACCCGAAGATCATCAACGGCTCCAGGCGCAAGCGAATCGCAGACGGAAGCGGCGCGACGCCGTCGGACGTGAACCGGCTGATGAGCCAGTTCACCCAGGTTCAGAAGATGATGAAGCGCTTCTCACGCGGCGGCAATCGTCAACGGATGATGGACATGATCGGTCGCTGAGAGGCCCGGTTTCCGCGTTTTCGACCGCGTTTTCATTACCGGATCGCTGTTTACACATTACGTCATGGAACGCTGGCATACATGCTGATTAAGTAATGTTTTTGCCATGATCCGTCATATTCTGCTGCATCCTTGACACCCATTTAGGGTCTACATAACATGGCGGAGAGACATAAAAGCTAAAGCCCGCCACATGGCGGGGTCTTAAATCGACTAACAGTCGACAACCAGTCGACGGCAAAGGAATTCCGTAATGGAAATCATCCTTGTAGCCGTCATAGTGGCCGTGGTTGTCGCAATTCCGGCTGGCGCAGGCGGTTTTTACCTGCGCAATGCACTGGCACGCCAGAACACCAGGGCGGCCTTTGAAGCGGCACAGCAGCAGATTCGCCGTGCCGAGGAGCGAGCCAAGGAGATACTCCTAGAAGCGAAAGAAGAATCGCTCAATACGAAGGCCGCGTCGGAAGCAGACATCCGGGCCCGACGGCAAGAACTAGAAAGTCATCAGCGAAGGGTAGATCAGAGAGAGGAGAACCTGGACAAGCGCAGCTCATCACTGGATAGCCAGCGATCGACGCTGCAGAACCAGGAGGCGGAACTCGAAGCGGGGAGACAGAAGTTATCTGAGATCCGCGAGGAAGAGATCGAGCGCCTCGAACGAATTTCGGGCCTTTCGATGCCCGATGCCAGGGAACTCCTCCTCAAGCGGGCCGACGAGGACATTCAGTTTGATGTCGCGCGCCGGCTTCGCGACGCCGAACAGGTGGCGAACGAGAGCGCCGAAGAGAACGCGCGCGAGATTGTGGCGGGCGCTATTCAGCGTCTGGCCTCTGACGTGGTCTCGGAGTCCAGCGTCAGTTCGGTCGCGCTTCCAAGTGACGATATGAAAGGCCGCCTGATCGGTAGAGAAGGCCGGAATATCCGGGCTATCGAAGCCGCAACGGGTGTAGACCTGATCATTGACGACACGCCGGAAGCGGTGACCATTTCATGCTTCGACCCGATAAGGCGGGAGGTTGCGCGCAGGGCGCTGGAGCGGATGATCCAGGATGGCCGCATCCATCCGGCGCGCATCGAAGAGATCGTGAGCCGCACCAGGGGTGAGGTGAACGACACCGTTCGCCGCGCCGGGGAGGACGCTCTGCTGGAGGCCAACATACGGGGCCTCCATCCCGAGTTGACCAAGCTGGTGGGCCGCCTCAAGTTCCGCTACAGCTACGGTGAAAACGTACTCCAGCACAGCATCGAAGTATCACTGATAGCGGCAATGATCGCTGCTGAGATTGGCGCTCGGGTGAACGTTTGCCGGACAGCGGGATTCCTGCATGACATCGGCAAGGCGCTTTCCCACGAGGTTGAGGGGCCGCACGCCGAAATCGGAGCCGACACGGTCTCACGGTACGGTGTCTCCGAGCGCATTCAGATTGCCATTCGGGAGCATCACGACCGGCAGATGACGACTGTCGAGTCGTTCATCGTGGCCGCGGCAGACGCCGTTAGCGCGGCACGGCCGGGCGCCCGGCGCGACACGACCGAGCGCTACATCGAGCGGCTGGAGGCGCTGGAGAATGCCGCACGGGGCTTCGAGGGCGTGGAGAGATGCTACGCAATCCAGGCCGGACGGGAAGTGCGTGTCATGGTTAGCCCCGACCAGATCGATGACGCAGAGGCGGCAGTGCTGGCCCGCGACGTAGTCAAGCGCATTGAAGAAACGCTGAGCTACCCCGGCCAGATCAAGGTTGTCGTGATACGGGAGTCGAGGTCGGTAGAGTACGCGCGATAGCCTCGTTCTCCCGTGTCTTGCTGGCCGTAATCTCGCCGGTTTCCCTGCCGCAATAAGATTGGCAGAGCGATCATCTGCTGTCCGTTTCCAGTTTGAGTCCAGTCTGGTTGGGGTGGTCGGCGAGGATCCGATTTCTTGAGGCCCAGTCAACCGGGCCCCAATCGGCCGGGCAGGGAGGCCGCGAGTTGAGTCGTTGGAACGAGGAGTGGGTAAGTGGTGCGATGCCGCCGGTGGCGGACCTGCATCTGCACACTACCGCCTCCGACGGGCTGCTAAGCCCGGCAGACCTGATCGTCTACGTGGCGGGCACGGGATTGCTGGTGGCCGCGGTGACGGACCATGACTCTACCGAAGGCCTCGATGATGCGTTCGCCGCAGCTGCGAGCTTTCCGGACCTGACATTGATTCCCGGAGTAGAACTGAGCACAAGCGTCGGCGATTCTGAAGTGCATCTGATCGGACTGTTCATCGATAACCGGGATGAAAATCTCCAGGAGCGGCTGGAGCATTACCGCTCACGACGCGAGAGATCGATTCGCGAATCGGTCGAGAAGCTGAACGAACTCGGCATCGGGATCACATATGAGCGAGTCAAAGAACTTGCCGGGGGCACAGTCGGGAGACCTCATATCGCTGATGCGCTCATAGAGGCCGGACACGTATCGGACCGGGATGAGGCGTTTGAAAAGTATCTGGGTGACGACGGACCGGCACGCACAAAGAAAACGCGCACCACGACAGCGGAGAGCATTGATCTGATCCACTCCGTCGGCGGTGTCGCGGTCATTGCACACCCCCGCACGGTGAAGCGTCTTGAAGAAGTGCTGCCAAAGATGGTTGAAGAGGGCATCGACGGCATCGAGGTTTTCGCGGAGAAGTACGGCACGGAAGATCGCGCCCGTTACGCCGGGCTGGCCCGGGAACACGGACTGGTTCCAACCGGAGGCAGCGACTATCACGCCAAAGGCTCCGAAGATGAGATTCTCCCCGGCGAGGCGGGGATGTGCGGTCCTTCCATGTCCGCCGTGGAGGAGCTGCGGGAACGGGCGGAAGCTCACCGTAGCCGGGCGTCCACCTGAGCGCCCCAGAGTTTAGAGCGAAAGCGAAAGCCGGCCATGTGGGACGCTGAGGCAATTGCCCTGATAGCCGGGGCCTATTTGGTGGGCTCTGTGCCGTTCGCATATCTCGTCGCCCGTTTGTGGAGCGGCATCGATATACGCCGCTACGGCAGCGGGAACGTCGGCATCTCCAACGTCTATGTCCAGAGCGGCTTCAAAGCCACGGTGCCGGTAGTTCTGTTCGACACGATCGTAAAGGGCGCTGTTCCCGTGATTATCGCCTCGGACAAGGTGCTGGACCTCGGATTGGGCGTTGAGGTGGCGGCCGGTTTCGCGGCGGTAGTCGGCCATAGCTGGTCCGTATTCGTGAAGTTCCGGGGCGGGCGTGGAATAGCCACGGTGCTGGGCGTGCTCATCACGCTCAATGCGCCTCTGCCGTTCCTTTACGGCCTGCCCGCATTTCTGGGCTGGAGGCTCAAGGGAGACTCCGGGCTATGGTGGGGCGTGGCAACGCTTGGCCTGCCTCTCTGGACACTCATTCTGAGACTGGATATTGAGATCACCTACCTGGCGCTGGCATTCATCGGCCTGACTGTCCTGAAGCGCCTGCTATCGAACGGTCTGACCGGGGTCGATGCATCGGGCAACCGCATTTCGTGGTCTAATCTGTTGTTCAATCGGCTGGTCTACGATAGGGACATCAGCGATCGTCAGGAATGGATCAGCCGTACTCCTGACAAGAAAAGCTGATCACATCTCCCCGGCGCACCTGGACACGCTGGACACGCTGGACGAGGATATTTGACGGGAGACATAGCAAGTGGTCGATCTGCGTGATCGAACGTACTGTAAGCGCCACCCCCAGACCGTGTCGTATCTGGGCTGCTCGCGCTGTGGCGACCTCATCTGCGGCGAGTGCATGATCCAGACGCCGGTAGGCGCGCGATGCCCCGATCACGGGGCCGAGATGCGGAATCCGATGACGCAGGCCTCCGGTGCCGAGATGACTCGGGCGCTAGTCGCCGGCATTGGAAGCTCGATTCTGCTTCACCTGGTATTTATCGTCATGCTCAATGCGCTGGGCCGAGTGGGACTATTTCTGGGCTTCGTCGCGCCTCTAGCCATCGGCTATCTCGTCGGCGAAGCCGTCTACAGGGCGTCGGGATACACACGAAACAAGAACCTGGCATGGGCGGCAGCGGGCTCGGTGTTTCTGGGCTTGGTCATTGTCAGCGCGTTATTCGACGTGCGAAGCGTGAGCACATTCGGGATCCTCATCGGCATGTATCTGGCGTACAAGCGAGTCAGCCCGTAGGCGTAGCTGGAAACGTGGGATCGGGTAAATCCGGATTAGAGACGTGAAGAGGACCGGCACTGCGGCCGGTCCTCTTTTTTTCGTTTGCTGTGCGGGTGCTAGTTCGATGCGGCCCGAGCTACCGTGTCCGCTACTCTCGCTACACCACGACTGGCGGCGGGAATGAAAATCCCCTCGAGCAGACCGGCTATGAAGGCGATTGCGAACATTGCCAGTTGACCCGCCTGGACGCCCGGACCGGAGCCCGGGAGGTTAAGGAAGGCCACGTTGGTGGTAGCTGTCTGCTCGGAAACGAGGGGCAGCGACACCATTCCTGAACCGAATATCGCGAATGCTGCGAGACCCACGATGGCTCCAACTATCGGCCTTGCAAGGCCGAGCATGAAGAGAGCGCCGGGATCGGTCTGCTGGTACTGGAACGTGACCGCACGAAGCAGAACCCGGAATGAGCTACCGGCGACGCCGAAGATGATCGCGGCCGCCGGGATGCTGATCGCAGTCCCGAGGAAGAGGGTGTCTGCCGCGACTGCCCAGATCGTCACACCGGTCAGGAGAGCGTACAAGATAAGCATGCCGCTCAGCGGTCCGACAACTCTTCGTACGAGAGTACGTGCTCGCACCATCTCATCCACGTTCGTCTCGAGCGTGTGGATGATGCGGTCGCCATCCCTGTTGACATCGATCTGGCCGGCCATCGAGCGGTCGATCCATGCCTGCAGGTTTTCCAACACCTGCGCGTCGTCGCGCAGCTTTGCGTTCTTTACGCGGGTAACCAGCTGTTCAACTTGTGCAACGAATGGAGCCGCTTCTGAAGCCGGTCTCCGGCCGCCTTCTTGCGGCGCTGCCGATTCGTCGAAGTCAACCATCTGTCCGCCAGCTTCTGCCATTGCGAACCCCCCTGTTGACGGCGTTTTTATTCAAAGACGCCTGTTTGGATTGCACGCAACGTAGCATGAGGTTGTTTACAGGGTCAAGAACGGGTAATAATGGATTCATGCGTCTTTAGTGAAGACCGCGCACTCGCGAGAGATCGGCGAAGGCCGCGCCTCTAATGGATTTCTCGCCTTCCCACACCAATTTGAGTCGATGCTGGGGATTGAATTGTCCGGCGTTTCACGCGTTCCAATTAAAAGACCGGAGTCCGACGAACCCAGGTTGGCCACTCCGATCATAAAAGCCGTAAACCTGTACAAGGACTACGGCAAGTTTCGCGCGGTCGACGGGATCGAATTTCAAGTCTTCCCAGGCGAGATTTTCGGCATGCTCGGGCCGAATGGAGCAGGCAAGACGACAACGATGCGGATGCTCGCCTGTATCTCTCCTGTAACGGCAGGCGAACTGCACGTCGATGGTCTGAATGTGATGGACCACCCCCGCCAGATCCGGGACCGGATCGGCGTTGTGGCGCAGCAGGATGGCCTGGACCCCGACCTGAATGTGATGCAGAACCTGACCGTCTACGCACGGTATTTCGGGATGACCGGCCGCGTGGCGGAACACCGTGCCCGCGAGATGCTGGAATTCTTCGAACTCGAGAACAGGTCGAGCGACGGCATCCATACCCTCTCAGGCGGCATGAAGCGGCGGCTTGCGCTTGCCAGGGCGTTCATGACCCGTCCGCGCATCGTGATTCTCGATGAACCCACGACCGGGCTCGATCCGCAGAGCCGAAATCGCGTCTGGGAGCAACTGGAGCGCATCAAGGCGGCGGGGGCGACGATTTTCATGTCCACGCACTACATGGAGGAGGCGGCCGCGCTGTGCGACCGGATCGTAATCATGGATCACGGGAAGATACTTGCCAATGGAACGCCGGATGACCTCGTGCTCGAACATGCGGGCGTCGAGACGGCCATCGTCAGGCCGGTGCTCGACCGGCGAAAGGAAGTCGAGCTGGCCCTCGCGGCCCTGGACGTCGAGTACAGGGACAGAGGCCGGGCTATCGCCGTATTCAACAGAAACGGTGCGAAGCTGAATCTGGATGGACTCGCGAACGCCACGGTCAAAACGCGGGCGTCCACCCTGGAAGACGTATTTCTAAATCTGACCGGCAGAGAACTCAAGGACGATTAGTTGGCGACGGCAATCTCTACACCGCGGGTCGATTTCCGGCCTCGGAACGTATACGGCGTCTGGCTGCGGCACTGGCTGGCGTTCAAGGCCGGCTGGCTGGTGGACTCGTCGGCAATCGTCATCGAGCCCGTGTTCATCCTGCTGGCCGTTGGATTCGGCATCGGCCGATTCGTCGAGAACATCTCCGAGGGGCTCACGTACCAGGAGTTCGTCGCGCCCGGAATAATCGCTGCCAACGCGATGTGGCCGGCGCTGTTCAACTGCTCCTGGGGCGCATACCAGCGCATGGAGAACCATAAGGTTTATGAGACGATGATCTCGGCGCCCGTCAACTTGAGCGAACTGGCCGCGGGCGAAATCGTCTGGGGCGCGACCCGTTCGCTCATGACGACTGCAGCCGTGCTGACGATCGCTGCCATGCTCGGGCTGATCGATTCGCCGCTTGCCATACTGATACTGCCGGTGGGAGTGCTGATCGGACTCGTATTTGGCGGGATGGGCCTGATCTACGCTTCGATTGCCCCGAGCCAGCACTCGATGATGCTGATATTCACCCTGATAGGCACGCCGATATTCTTCTTCAGCGGCGCCTTCTTCCCCATAGACTCGCTGCATTCCGCGGTGCAGCCGATCGCGTGGGTAATGCCGCTTACCGGCGGTGTCCACGCCGCGCGGGGGCTTGCGACGGGTGACTTTGGCCTGGGGGAGGTTTTCGGCCTCCTCTACCTGGGCGGCCTCGCGGTGACCTTCTACCCGATCGCATTCCTGCTCTTGCGCCGGAAGCTGGTGCTTTAACCGGTCAGACCCTGGCCGGTCATACGGGGTCGGCCGGTTTGGCCCTCTGGCGCTGGATGCGCCGGATTCGCCAGGTGAGCAGAGCCGCAATCCCGACCACGGCGACGATCGCGATCGCGAACATCACGCCCGCTCCTGTCGTGCCGCGCCGTGCAGATCCGGTCACGGTGATCGGAAATCGCACTACTGAGCGCCCTTCAGCACCATCGACTCTGATCTCCAGCAGCCACTCTCCGGACGTTGTGAACGCCCGGGTCGGCGGCCTGGGGGCGTTGCCGACGAAGCTGGTCGGAACTGGCGGAAAGCTCAGGGCAGGACTGAGCCACTCGGGCTCGCCGTCGGGATCGATTGCCACCACCTCCACGGTTGCGTCATCGATCAGCGCAGACAATTTGAGGGACTCTACCGTCACCGTGAATCCGAACTTGGAGACGGACGGCTGTTTCGGCAGGCCGTACAGGGCGACCGCGTACGGTCCGTCCACGACGCGCCCGAACAGGCGGCCGCTGTCCCGGGTCTCCTGAGCCGACGCGGGGGCGTACGATATCGCCGTGATCGAAAGGCCGGCGATTAGCGCAAGGGTGAATGCGATTCGTCTGGAGATTATCACGACAGGCATTTTATTTGTTGCGCCGCGCCGCGTGGCGGCGAGGCAGTGAAAGGACCGGCATTTTGCCCCGGTATCAGGTGGTCATAAAAGGTGGCAGGGTCCTCGACTACGAGTCCGGCCTCGACGCAGTTCGCGATGTCGCTATTCAAGACGGCAAAATCGTGGGCGTCGACGGTGACTACGATCCCGGAGACTCGCCGGATGCACACGTAATAGATGCCGCCGGGCAATGGGTGATGCCAGGTGTCGTGGACGCCCACGCCCACTTCGCGGGACCGCCGGATTTCGGGTTCGACACGGCCATCGGCCTGGTCCAGCTCGCCGCGGCAGGCGTGACGACGGCCATCGACCTCGGCGGCCAGATGGATGTGCTCTTCGACGGTGTGACGCGCGCCGGGACGGGCATCACCGTTGGTTCACTGATGCGTATCGCGCCTGGCCAGACCGTCGCGTCTGAGACGCCGGACGTCGGCGAGTTGACCGATGTGATCTCAGCAGGCCTGGCCGATGGCTCGCTGGGGGCGAAGATGTGGGGCGGCTACTATCCGCTCACGCCGGAAGGCACGGCGCGCGTGATACAGGTCTGCAACGAACTTGGCGCCCACGTTGCATTCCACGTCGGAACGACGGAGTCGGGAAGCCGGCTGGACGGGCTGCGTGAAATCCCGGAGATATTAGGCTCCACAGGCCGACTCCACATCGCCCACGTCAACGCCTACTGCCGGGGCTCGATTCTGCCCCCGGAGCAGGAGGTGGCGGAGGCGCTTCAGATACTCCAATCACTCCGCCCCCAGACGGTTTCCGAGGTCCATATGGCCGTACCGAACTTCACCAGGGGCGCGTGCGGGTCGGACGGCGCCGTTCTGAACGATGTGCCCCGAAATTGCCTGCGGCTGCGCGGCTACGAGGTGACCATAGACGGCATGCGCGCCGCGATTTTGGATGGCTATGGCTCGGTGGTGGTGCGCCGTGGAGATCGCCTTGAGCTGGTGACCGGAAAAGACGGCCTGGCCGCCTTCGAGGCCCGCGAATCAGACGTGCCGATGAGCTTTCCGGTGAACCTGCCATCGACCGCGTTCGCGCTTACAGAGGCGCGCGACGATGACGGCGAGTTCATCGTGGACGCGGTCGCGTCCGACGGCGGCGTGTTGCCCCGCAACGTGAACATCGAGCAGACGATGGCAATGGTCCGATTCGGCGCACTGTCGCCGCTTGAGGCGGTGGCAAAGCTGAGCTTCAACCCCGCTGAGATGTTCGGGCTGAACGCCAAGGGCCGGCTCACGCCCGGCGCAGACGGCGACGTGACGATCGTAGACCCCGTGACCGGGTCCGCCACAACGACTCTGGCGGGAGGCAGGGTGGTGTTGAGAGAGGGCAGCGTTGTAGGAACGGGCGGCACGATTCTCGTAACGGCGGCAGGTGAGGGCGCGGCGCGGGCGTCCGGCCTGGAGTACGCCGTGCTGGATGTTTCACGGAGCAAGATGTATCGGTAGGCCCATGTTTTAGGAACAAGTGGGGCCGTCCATTAGAATCTGCGCACTCGCTGCCAGCTCGTTCCAAAGCCATCAATCCGAATCAGATCGACTCAGGAGCAGTGCCCGAATGTCAGAAATCCGGACCAACAACGCGAAGGCGAAGCTAAAAGCCGGTGGAACCGTTATCGCCCTTGGCGGAGTCGACAGCCCCGAAATGGTCGACATACTGGGGCCGTCGCCCATCGACGCATTCTGGTTCGAGGCGGAGCACGGCCCGGTCGACTACTCCCACATCGGCGATCTCACCCGCGCCTGCGATCTCTGGGGCAAGACGTCCATCGTCAGGGTCGGGTGGAACGAAGAGAACATCATCTACCGGACGCTGGACCGGGGTGCGCAGGCGATCGTCGTGCCGCACATGAAGTCCCGCGACATCGCAGACGAAATCGTCGCCGCGGCCAAGTTCGCGCCGATCGGCAGGCGCGGCATGTGGACCAGCCGGCAGGGCTATGGAGTCGGCGACTATCACCAGCGCGCCAACGACGAGACGATGATCGTAGTGTTGATCGAGGACTACGACGCGCTGCCTCAACTGGACGAGATCCTGGCGGTGGACCAGATCGACGTTTTCCTGGTGGCGCAGTCGGACTTCTCGCAGTCGATGGGCCACATCGGGAATCCGGGGCACCCGGAAGCGCGCGCCGCGATTAACGACACGCTCGGCCGAATCGTCGATGCCGGAAAGGTAGCCGGCACGAATGTCACCACAGAGAGCGTTGGAGAGTACGTGGAGATGGGCGTCCGCTTCTTCTACACGAATGTCTCCGAGTGGCTCGCGAGTGGCGCTGCCGGGTTCTCAGCCGCGATCGAGAGGGCTCGCAAATAGCCTCGAAATATCGGCGCGCGAGCGATGTCGCGTGCGCTACGCTGTGATTTCTACTTACTTGAGTTCGACGACCGGTCCGCGCCATGCAGCAGGGGATTAATTGAAGCACCGAAAACAGGTTCTCATCATCATCGCGGCCATCCTGGTTTTCGCCATCGCATGCCGTGGCGGCGCTGGGACCGGCGGCTCAACCGGCATACCGTTTTTCACGCCGACGGCCGCGCCGCAGGTCTGCGAGAACGACGAATACCCGTCCGACGCGCCCCAGTTCGGGGATGACGGTGAGTTGGAGTACATCGTCTCCGAGAACGGTCTGGGCGTTTTCGATCGCGTCGTGGGCGACGGTCCCTCACCCGACCCGACCGACTCTGTACTGGTGCATTACACCGGCTTCCTGACAGATGGCTGCATCTTCGACACCAGCCGTACCCGGACAGGCCCATCGCCGTTCACTATCGAGCAGTTGATTACGGGGTTTGCGCAAGGGATCACGGGAATGAACGTGGGCGGCAGTCGGAGAATCAAGATCCCGCCCGATCTCGCCTACCAGGACTTCGGCATTCCTGGCCGGATCCCCCCCAACGCGACGATCATCTTCGAGGTGGAGCTGGTGGAAATAGACACAGGGGACGCCGATGGCTCCCCGGAAGACCCGGCAGAAGAGCCCACCGAAACCACGGGCGGCAACTGACCCCCATGCCTGAAGAATCCGCAGCACAACGCGCACGCAGAGTGCACGAGTCTGCGGTGGTGATCGATACGCACATAGACACGATCACCCACCTTCTCTGGCACGACCACGAGTTCGACCAGCGCCTGAGCGACGCGCGTGTCGATATACCGCGGCTGCGCGAGGGCGGCGTCTCCGCGGCGTTCTTCGCCGTCTGGGTGGACGACCGGTACGACGAGAATGCTGCCCTGCAGTACACGCTGCGCGGCATCGACGCGATGTACAGGACGATCGATCGCTATCCCGACGACCTGGCGCTGGCGCTTTCGGCTGATGACGTGGTACGGGCGAAAGCAGAGGGCAAGACGGCCGTCCTGCTCAGCATCGAGGGCGGCCGGGCCATCACGGACGATCTGGGTGTGCTGCGGATGCTCTACCGACTCGGGATCAGGTCGGTCACCCTCTGCTGGGGCAACGCCACGAACTGGATTGACTCCTGCAACGAGGAGATTCACGGCGGCCTGACCGACTTCGGAAGAGGCGTGGTGCGGGAGATGAACCAGATCGGGATGATCCCCGATATCTCGCACGTCTCCGACAGGGCGTTTTACGACGTTATCGAGGCGACCGAGCGGCCGGTGTTCGCCTCGCACTCATCCTGCCGCGATCTGACACCCGCGCCTCGGAACATGACGGACGACATGATCGCGACGCTGGCCGATATCGGCGGGGTCGTGAACATCAACTTTGGCTCCGGTTTCGTAGCCCGGGATCCGGCACATGCGCACCAGGCAAAACTGAACGACTGGGACGACGTCGACTATGACGGGTGGGGCCGTATCGGTGTCGCGTCAGGCGAA
>JADFHP010000047.1 GCA_022567135.1 Chloroflexota bacterium | reverse complement strand
AGCAGGCTGATCGAAATGATGAGCGCTGATGAGTCTGCGAGTGTGCGCTCCGAGGCCGCGTCGGCAATCGCGAAATTTACCGCGATGGTGGCTGAAGGCAAGTTCCTGAAGCGCGATCGCGACCGCCTCAATGAGGCACTCCATGCCAGGTTGAACGACCCGAAAGAGGTCGATGAGGTACGAAGGCGAGCCCTGGAAGCGGCAGCGGTATTCGGTGGAGAAGAGATTGCAACCCGGATTAGCGCGGCGCACATGAGCGGCGATCTGGAAGAGGTCCAGTGCGCACTCTACGCCATGGGGCGGACCAGTGATTCACGCTGGCTGCCGGAGGTGCTGGAGCAGTTGACAAGCTCGAATCCCTCGCTGCGATTCGAAGCCGCGAGATCGCTCGGCGAGATCGGAGAAGAGTCGCACGTCCTGAATCTGGCAGACACGCTGGAAGACGACGATCCGGTGGTCGCCGCCGCCGCCGCCGTATCGCTGTCCCGGCTCGGCGGGGCGACCGCTCGGAAACTGCTGCAAGAGGCCACCGAGAGCGATCACACCGAGGTGGCTGACGCGGCGCGCAACGCGTTGAGGGACTTGAGTCTGGAAAATATACTCTTCGAAGATGAGCCCGGCGTGTTTGGCATCGCGCCGCAAGAGGCAATCGGCGACGATAGCGACCCGGACGACGATCTGGGTGATGACCCAGATGCTGACGGGGAAGACTGGTCTCACTCCGACCAGGTCATCCAGTTTGACGATGAGTTCGGGTCGGAAGACGACGATGGTATACCGCTTCTGATTGCCGAATTCGATGATGACGACGATTATGACGAACTCGACGATGAGGACAGCGAATCAGACCAAACCGGCAGTTAGTCGGCTGTTGAATCGCCCGATAAATCCGTGGCCTCGAACGCCATTGCAGCGGCGCCCTTAAGGCCTACGTCGTCGCCAAGCTCCGATACCACGATCGGTACCCCGTCTCTGAATCGGAGCAGGCCGCGCGATTTGACGCGTTCGATCAGGTCGTCCCAGTAGGGGACCAGCCCGTGCACGGCCTCATCGCCAACCACCACGGAGCCACCCACGACCAGTACGCCGGGGTCGAACGTCGCAAGGATGTTGGCGAAGCCGGTAGCCAGGGCGTCGACGGCCGTCTCTACGATGCCGGCTGCCTCTGAGTCGCCGCCGGCAGCGGCCTCATAGACCATCCTGCCGGTGATTTGACCGGGGTCGCCGTCGGCAAGCGCGACTATGGCCGCAGCCCCACCCTCTTCTGCCAGTCTTCTTGCCTGAGTTGCCGAACCGCCTCCGGCCGCGAACACTTCGAGGCAGCCGTGGCATCCCGCGTTGCAGAGGGGACCCGCAGTATCGATGAGCAGGTGGCCGATCTCGCCCGCCATGCCGTGCCGTCCGTTGACAGGGACGCCATCAGAGATCATGCCGCCGCCGATGCCGGTGCTGACGGTGACGTACACGACGTCTTTCATGCCCTGGGCGGCGCCATATTTGGCCTCCGCGACGGCCGCGGCGTGGGCATCGTGGATCACCCGCACCGGCAACTGCGTCGCGTTGCGGAGATATGGGACCATCGTTCTGCCGTGCCAGCCGGGAAGATTGGGGGGGTGGTTGTACGTTCCGGTGCTTGGCTCGATGGGTCCGGCAGCGGAGATGCCGATGCCGGCAATTTCTTCCCGGCCGACGCCTTCCGAGACCTCGGTGATCAGGCTCCAGGCCCTGCCGGCGGCATCGTCAATCCCCCGCTCCGGCTCGGTGGGGCAGGCAGCCCGCTGCAGCAGGTCGCCATCGGGGTCCGAAAGGGCCGCGCGCATCTGCGTGGCGCCGATGTCGCAGCCAATCGCGTACGCGCTTCCGGGCACTTTCGGGTCACTCACCATCCAATGATTCTATGGCAGTTGATTTTTGCTCGCAGTGGGCCGAAAGGCCGCCACACGTCATTTCCGCCGTCGGATGCGCTCGCAACACACGGTCAACGGGCGTAGTCTGGGTGGACCGATGGTATCTCCTGAAGAAAGACCTGCGACCCACCCGGCTCAGCCCCTTACGGCCTCCGAACGCCTCAACGCGACGAGGAGCCGGGCCCGAGCCGGGCTTTCAGCGGAAGAGGCTGCCCGCATGCGCGGCCTGCTTACAAGGGAACTCAGAGAGTGGGACGTCGAATTCGAAGATCTGACACGCGCATATCACCGCATGCTTTACGTCGCAGCAGTCATGGACGAGCCGCTAAGCGTCGCAGAGATGCGATATCTCCTGATCGCCCGCTGGAAGTCGAACACCGATGAGGCCTCACTGAGAAAGCGGGTGGCGCTTGGCGTGCAGCAGAACGAGCTCAAATGGCGGCGCGGCGACCGGTACACATTGACGCCTGATGGTGTAAGTCACCTGGCCCAGATTGGCGGCAGGATTCGGGAGCGCAAGATGGGCGGGCCGCGACGACCGCGTCAGGCTGAGCGCTCGCGCCTGGGCGGCGGGCGGGGGAGGCCGGATCGTCGCGGACCGGGCGGACCGCCGCGCACAGATCGCGACCGCGGTCATCAGAGTCCCCGCCGAGACTACTCTCGCTAGCCGTTTGGCCAGTGGTCCTGGGCATTGTCCTGCGGCGTATAGCCCAGATAGTCTTTCGCATGCTCTATGTCCCAGAAGCGCCATGTGTTGTTCGATACGCCATAGAAGATCTCGAACTTGAGTCCCTCAACGGCCAGGGATCGGTCGATCAGGTGCGCTGTATCGCGGTGGCTCAGCCACGTGGCCTTCATGCGCACGTTCGCCGTGGGGTCGTCGGCCTCCGTGACCGTTCCGATGCGCAGGCAGGCCACCTCCAGGCCGTACTCCTCGGCGTAATAGGAGCCCATCGCCTCGCCGAACACCTTGCTGATGCCGTAATAACCGTCAGGACGGAATACGACCCGGTTGTCGACCTGCGGGACCTTGCCGGGCTCGAGGCCGGTGTAGTCGCCGGCCCGGATCCGCACGTACGGCTCGTCGCGCTCGAACATCCCGACGGCGTGGTTGGAGCTGGCGAACACGACCCGCTTGACGCCCGCCTGTCTTGACGCCTCGTAGACGTTGTAAGTGCTGACCAGGTTGTTGGGCAGCACGCTCTCCCACGCGCCGTGCATGTTCGGGTCGGCGCCGAGGTGGACGACGGCATCGACGCCGTCGAAAGCAGGCCGGGAGGCCTCGAAATCGGAGAGATCGGCGAAGATGGTTGGGATGTCCGGCTCATCCGGGCGCCTGGTCCGGTGGAGCCCGGAGAAGTCGTACCGATCTCCCAGGTGGTCGATCACCACGCGCCCGATGAGGCCACTGGACCCGGTGACTAATACTTTTGGTTTGCTCGGCATTTCGTTCCTCGCTTCTGGCGAAGTGTCTGACGCATCAAGCCAGAGTTGTACATCTCGATTCGTGCGTAAAGTCCCGCCACGCGCGACTCGTAATCCGGTTGTTCCGGTGACAGTATCACCCGGCACGTCCGGGTATACGAGCCGATGACCTGCAATTCGCTGCGTGGCCCATCCCAATGCCACGGCTTCCCGGCGGCGGTTCGCATCACCGCGTCGCAGAGAGCGCGGTCGAAGGGCACAGCGCGTTCGAATCGAGAAGAACGGGGCGTTCCGGCGAAGACCCAGAAGCCGTCCCAGTTGGCGGGGTCGTTGAGGCCCTTTCGGACGTGGGCGTTGGCTCCGAAACGGGCGAGCTGTTCGCCTGAGGGACGGTCGTAGACGGACGGCAGAATCGACTCTATTTCCAGCATACCGATCAGGAAGAACGCTGCTTCTCCCTGGGTGGCAGTCCCATCGTGTGGTTGGAGGCGGGCGAGGAACAGGATCAGGTCGCCCGGCACCGCCTTCTTCAAGGCGACTGCACGTGCGCCGCGCTCGCAGTTGTCGCCGTAAGTTAGCGTGTCGAACTCGGGGTCGTGATGCGCTGCAACGCCATGCAGGCGCTCGGGAATCCAATCGGTGGCACGGCCGTTCGCGGGGTTCTTGAGCGGCACATCGGCGAGTTTTACCGAGTGTGGACCGGCGTCCTGTGGCGTGTCCGGAATCGGCAGCAACTCGAAGGTCCCGTCCGGGAATAGCGGGCTGAAGTAGCGATGCGAACTGTTGGCGCCGATGTTGGACAGAAAGATGCGAGGCGTCACGCTATTCGCCTTGACGGTGTTATCGTCTGCATCCCGGATGACCTGACGGAGGATAGAAAATGAAGATTGCGATTGGCGGAGACCACGCCGGGTTCCCGATGAAGGCGCCGGTTGTTGAGTTGCTGGAGCGGATGGGCCATGAGGTCACCGATTTTGGCACACACAGCCTCGAGCCCGTCGATTTTCCTGACATAGCACAGACAGTATGCGATGAGATCAGGAGCGGTCGGGCCGAGCGAGGCGTGCTGGTATGTGGAACCGGCGTTGGGGCAGCCATCGCCGGCAACAAGATTCCCGGTATCAGGGCCGCCGTTTGCCACGATACTTACTCCGCGCACCAGGGTGTGGAGCACGACGACGTCAACCTGCTCTGCATGGGCGCCCAGATAATTGGCATCAACGTTGCGGAAGAGATTCTCTCCGCTTTCGTCGCCGCCAAATTCAGCACCGACCCGGACTTTCGCCGCCGCGTCCAGAAGCTGAGTGACCTGGAGCGCAAGGCGGCCCGGGAGTTTTCGGACTAGCGCACCACAGACTTTGAGGGCGGTTGTCTCAGGTCTTAACCGGCAAATCCCTCAATGGCGAACTCCGCCAACGCCTCCGGGACGAGGTTGACGCCAAGGCCGGGGCGGTCAGGCAGGTAGAGGTCACCCTCGCGGACGTCCAGCGGCTGGTCGATGAGCCTGTTGTAGTTGCTCATGTCGAAGGTGTTCGTCTCCAGCTTGTAGAAGTTCGGCACACTCATCATCACCTGCGCGCCCGCCATCACGTTGATCGGGCCGCTGGCGTCGTGCGGCGAGACGGGAACGTAGTACGACTCGGCCAGAGTGGAGATTTTCTTTAGCTCCGAGATGCCGCCGGTCCATGTGACGTCCGGCATGATGAAGTCCGCCAGCTCTTTCTCGAAGATCTCGATGAACTCCCAGCGCGTGAATATGCGCTCACCAACGGAAATCTTGGTGTGGATCCTCTCCCGGACCTGCCTGAGGGCGTGGTTGCTTTCGACGGGTACCGGCTCCTCGAACCAGAAGATGTTCGATGCTTCGAGGCCCAGGCAGAGGTCGATGGCCGTCGGCACGTTGTACTTGCCGTGGGCGTCGATCAGTAGCTCGATACTCGGCCCGACGGCTTCCCGAATCGCCGCGGTCATCTCCCAGGCATCTTCCATGCCCTTCCGCGTGATCTGGCCATCGATGTAGTGGGCATTGCCCTCGGGAATCGAGATCATCATAGGGTCGAACTTGAAGGCGCGGTGACCGGAGGCCACGATCTCTCTGGCATCTTCCGCAGCGGTCGCTGTGTCCTCGGCCCGAGGCGGGTGGGTGTAGAGCGCGATGCGGTCACGGACCGGGCCTCCCAGGAGCATGAAGATGGGTTGGTCCAGCACCTTTCCGCGGATGTCCCATAGCGCGATATCTATGGCGCTCGCGGTCGCGCTGACGGCGCCCCGGGTGCCGACATAGGTCATCGATCTCACGTTGTCGTGCCAGATCCGCTCGATATGCGCCGGGTCGCGACCGATGATCGTCTCGCCGACTTCACGGATCATGTGGGCGACGGCGCGATTACCGGCAACGCCGGGATATGTCGTCACCTCTCCCCAGCCGGTAACGCCTTCGTCTGTATCGATCTGCGTGAACAGCAGTTCCCGCATGTTGTCGGTCGACGGCGGGTCGCGATGTGGCCGGGCGGACCACGGAAGCTGGATTATCCACGGCCTGATTGCTGTGATCTTCATCTTGCCTGCTGCTTTCTCCGGCACCGACCTGTATGTGTGGACGGGCACTGGGATTTTGCACCCGGCAGGCCGGATGTCAATGACCGTCTACGACCTGATGACCATCACCCCTTGACCATCACAGGAAAGTCTCGGATAATTAGAACAAACGTTCTATAGCGGTAGTTCTATGCGTTAGGCAGTGGGAGGCGGAATTGGATCTCGAGTGGACTCAGATCGGAGTTGCGGTGACGGAATCGGGGCCAAATGTTGCCGCTGGCGCGCAGGATCGGGCTGTTGGAAGAGAGAAAGGCGCGGTCCGCTGCCTTCGTTGCAGCTCACTGACCACGATTGCTCTCGACAAGATGGTGGCTGATGCGAACACCTGTTACCTGTGCCGCGCGTGCGGGCACATATTCTCGCCACCAACTTCTCTCGAAGTAGTGCAACGCTAGGTGGCGGGTCGAGAATTTGATGATGCGAAGACGGGATCGCAGGGATCCGAGCGATATATCTCAGAAGCCGAGCGCGCCGACTGGTTCGCCCGGCCGGAAGCGTTCGTCGAGCACGAACTCGGCGGTTCCCTCTGGTCCATGCAGGCCGACATATTGAGGGCGGTCAGGGACCATGAACGTGTGGCCGTGAGGTCATGCAACGGCTCGGGGAAGACCTATACCGCCGCGTATGCGGTTCTCTGGTGGCTGATGTGCTTCAGGAACTCGCTGGTAATAACTACCGCGCCGACGGAGCACCAGGTGCGGGACATCATGTGGCGGGAGATCCGGCGCGCCTATCGGGGACACGAAGATCTGATCGACGGGACGTTGCTGAGGACGTCGCTTGAGCTTGGTGACAAGCACTACGCGAACGGCCTCTCGACGAACGCGCCGGACCGTTTCCAGGGCTTCCACCAGGACAACATTTTGTTCGTTGTCGACGAGGCGCCGGGCGTGGCTGAGGAGATCTTCGAGGCGATCGAGGGGTCGATGACCTCGGCGCGGGCCAGGCTGCTGTTGCTCGGCAACCCGACTGCGCGCAGCGGAACCTTCTATGAGGCGTTTCATGGCCGGCGGGAGCTGTGGGAGACGATCCACATCTCTGCGTTCGACACACCCAATTTCCAGACCGAAGGCGCTGATTTTCAGGCAATAGACAGGGAAGCCGGAGAGCTGGCCGTGCCGGGTCTCGTCACGCCCAAATGGGCCGCGGATGCGCTGGTCAACTGGGGCGAAACCAGCCCGATGTACCAGGTGCGCGTGCTTGGCGAGTTTCCGTCCGAGGGCGAGGACACGCTCATCCCGCTGCGCCTGATAGAGGCCGCGGTCAACCGCGAGATAGTGGATCTACCCCCGGGGGAGTCCGAGGACACTTCCGAGGAAGAGTCGGCGGTCAAGACGCGGGTCGAGATTGGGGTGGACGTCGCCCGGTTCGGAAGCGACCGGACCGTTATCTGCATCCGGAAAGGCCCGCGGGTGCTGTCGCTCTCGTCCTATCAGCGCCAGGACACGATGGCAACGGCTGGCGCGGTGGCGAAGGCGATTGCCGATCACGAGCCGGGTGTCGTGCGTGTCGACGAGATCGGAATAGGCGCCGGGGTCGTGGATCGGTTGCGGGAACTGGGGCTAAAGCACGTGAAGGGGGCAAACGTTTCCGCCAGGGCCTCCAACTCGGAGCAGTTTCTGAACGCGCGCGCGGAGATCTTCGACGGCCTGCGCGAGCGCTTCGAGTCCGGCCGCATATCGATACCCGAAGACCGAGAGTTGATCGGCCAGCTTGCCGCGCTTCGTTATTCGTTCACGAGCAGCGGCCAGATGAAACTCGAGGGAAAAGACGAGCTGCGGCGGCGCGGGCTGCCAAGCCCGGACCGCGCCGACGCCCTTGCCCTCGCATTCGCGTCAATCATGACCAATGAATACGTGATTTTTATATAGGACAAATTTGACTCAACACTCAACAAGGGAGCCGTAATTGGGAGTACTGAACAACATTGCCGCTGGACTGGCCCGCAGGGCCGCGCGGCTCAACCGGGTCGGAAGAATCCCTGTTCGCCGCTCGAACAGGGCCGCACGGGTACTGGTAGATGCCTTCGATTTCATGTTCGGCCGGGGCACCGATACGGCCGATCCGCAATCGTACCGGTACGGCTCGTACTATTCGAGTTCGGCGGCAATTCACGCTGCCATACGAATCCGCGCGGCCGCCGTCAGCGCGGTCCCGCTACGGGTCGAGGAAAGAACGGACGGGGCATGGCGGCCCGCGTCTGAGACACATCCCCTCGCCGTGCTCCTGCGCTCGCCGAATCCATTCTGGACCCCGGCGGAACTGTTGCGGGCAACCGAGACCTACCTGTTGCTGTGGGGCGCGGCGTTCTGGGGCATCGAACGGAACGAGGCCGGCGCGATTGGGGAAGTCTGGCCGTTGCGGCCGGACAGAATGAAGGTTCTGCCGGATGAGCGCGAGTACGTTCGGGGTTTCGTCTACGAAAACATGGTTGCGCTGGGCGATTCGACCGTCGCCTATCTGCCTGACGAGATAGCCTGGTTCCGGCATTTCAATCCAAATGACGAGTTCACCGGCATTTCGTCCGTCGCGCCGGTGCTGACCACGATAGAGATGGCCGCCGAAGCGGCATCGTTCAACAGGAACTTCTTCGCGAACTCCGCCACTCCGGGCGACATCGCGATAACGACCGACCAGACGCCGACGGAAGAAGAAGCCGAGGCGTTCCTGACGCGCTGGGAAGAGAGGTTCCGGGGGACCCGCCGATCCCATCGCCCGATACTGCTCAGTCGCGGCATGGACCTGAAACGAATGGGTCTCTCGCATCGAGATATGGAGTTCATCGCCGGCCTGAAGTGGTCCGTTGAAGAGGTATCCAGGGTTTTCGGGGTGCCAAAGGCCTTCCTCGCGGACCTGACCGAGGCGACTCTTGCCAACATCAACGCGGAAGAGCGGTTCTTCTGGCGCAACACGATTCTCCCGGAGCTGCGGCTGATATCGGACGAGTTGAACAGATCGCTTACGCCGCGTTTCGGCTCGCCAAGCGAGTTGAGAATCGTCTTTGATACAGGCGCGATAGACGCGCTCAAGGAGTCGGAAAACGACCGCGTTGAGCGACTGGTCTCTCTGGTAGGCGCCGGCGTGATGACAGTCAACGAAGCACGCGCCCGTGAGCAGCTTGACCCGGTGGCATGGGGAGACGGGCCGGACGATGGTTCGCCGTAGTCGACCGCCCGGCAGGAACATATCAGCCAGTTGCGTCAGGCGGGCGCAGCGCAGTGTGCGACAATCCCGGCATGTTGATTACCGATGCGGGCGAACTTGCCCGCCACTGCGGCCGCCTGGCCTCCGAGCCGTACATTGCGGTCGATACCGAATTCATGAGAGAGCGCACCTATCGGGCAGATCTGTGCCTGATCCAGATCTGCGGACCGGATCGCGACGCCATCGCGATAGATCCGATGGCGGAGAAGATGG
The DNA here is from genome assembly GCA_022567135.1 of Chloroflexota bacterium. GTDB lineage: Bacteria > Chloroflexota > Dehalococcoidia > Lucifugimonadales > Lucifugimonadaceae > UBA1151. The sequence continues at coordinate 8,118 of JADFHP010000047.1, read as the reverse complement.
ATCTCTCGCCTCTGCTCGACCTGCTGGCCGATGAGGCTATCCTCAAAGTCTTCCATGCCGCCCGCCAGGACGTTGAGATCTTCTTTCAGCTGACCGGCAGCGTGCCCCGGCCGATTTACGACACACAGATTGCCGCGATGGTGTGCGGATTCGGGGAGCAGGTCGGATTCGGCGCTCTGGCAGCGACACTGGCGAACGCGCCCGTGGATAAATCGTCGCAGTACAGCGACTGGTCGCTGCGGCCGTTGAGCGACCGCCAGCTGAAGTACGCGCTCGACGATGTCATTCATCTCTGCACCATCTACGAGGAAATTTCCGCGAAGTTGAAGAAGAGCGGCCGTGAGCCATGGCTCACGGAGGAGATGGCGATCCTGACCGATGATTCGACGTACGTGCAGGACCCGTACGATGCATGGCAGCGGGTAAAGCACCGGCGGGCACGTCCCCGTGCGCTCGCGGTGCTGCGGGAGCTGGCCGCGTGGCGGGAGAAGCGCGCCTCTCGGACCAACGTGCCGCGTGGCCGGGTGGTCCGTGACGAGGCCCTTGCGGAGATCGCCTCCAGCGCTCCGAGATCCAGGAAAGAACTCACCCGGATTCGCGGGCTGGGCGCCGGCGCCGCCAACGGCACGATTGGCGATGAGATTTTGAACGCCGTCGAGAACGGCCTGGCTGTTCCCGAGAGCGACTGGCCCAGTCCGGCCCGGAGAATCGATCTGCCGGAGGGGAGTGGAGAACTCATCGCTCTTCTGCAGGCGTTGCTCAAGCTGCGTTGCGAGGAGCAGGACGTCGCCCCCCGCATGGTGGCGACGCGCGACGACCTGGAAAAGATCGTTGCCGACCCGGATGCGCCGGTGAGAGCGCTTTCCGGCTGGCGTCGTGAACTCTTCGGAGAGGATGCCCTCGCGCTCCTCCGCGGAGAGATAGGGTTGACCGGTGCTCGGGGCGGGCTCAGGCTGTTGCGCCTTAACGAAAGCTAATTCGTCCCCGGTCCGTCAGGTTCGAGGAGATGAATCTCCAGGGAGGCCCGAACTAGAATCCAGAGCTCGCGTGTCAGCCGAGAATCTCGCCCGTTACCGGAAAGTCACTTCGGCTGCCGCTTACGGCGGTTTTTGCCAAGCTATTCAGAACGGACTCCGATTCGTCGCGCTCGGCGTTGGCTCCTCAGGGTGACATCAATTTGTCGACCGTGTTGTCTGTAGAGTATCTGGCGCTAATTCGAACTGATCAAACCAGAGAAAGCTGGCTTTCATGAAAGTAGTGATCACAGGCGGATCAGGGCGGGCAGGCCAGTACATCATTCCCGAGCTGATTGCTCATGGCTATGACGTTGTCAACGCAGACATAACGCGGGGACCCGACCAGGGCGCGCACTGGTACAAGACCGAGACGACCGACCTCGGCGCAGTCGTTGCCGCAACAAAAGGCGCGGACGCGATCATCCACATGGCCGCCATCCCCGCGCCGGTCAACTTCGCCGAGCACGAAGTGTTCCGGGTGAACATGATGTCCAACTGGAACGTGCTCGAGGCCGCGGAGATCCACGGCATCGACAAGATCGTCATGGCCTCTTCCATAAACGCCGTCGGCGCAGGTTTCTCACCGGCGCCCATCCCCGATCCGCTCTACCTGCCGATCGATGAGGAGCATCCGACGAGGGCGTCCGACGGCTACGCACAGAGCAAGTGGCTTGGGGAGGGGATGGCCGATGCGTTCTGCCGGCGGCGTGAGCTCCAGATCGCCAGCATGAGATTTCACTGGCTCGCCGATCGGAAAGGCCGCGAAGACCGGCAGAAAAACCCGGTAACGGACCCCACCGGCAGTATCGCTCTCGGCTTCTGGGGCTGGACCGATCGCACCCACGCCGCGGAGGCGTGCCGGCTTGCGATCGAGAAGGACTGGTCCGGCCACGAGGTGTTCTTCATCAACGCCGACGATACGTCGCTGGCGATCTCCACCGAGGATGCCATCAACCGGGTCTACCCGGATACGCCGATCCGCACAGCGCTCGAGGGATTTGCAAGCGCGATCGACAACTCGAAGGCCAAGAAGATGCTCGACTGGTCGCATCCCACCCGCTGGGAGCGGTAATTTCGCATCCGCTGCCACAGCCATCTTGACGGCATCGCAATGTCGGGTTATATTACTTTATAGAACAGATGTTCTAACAGGTCGGCTGGGCTTACACCCCCGCCGGTACGCTCGGCAGCCCCGGAGATAGCAACACCTTCAGACCCGGGAGGAAGTCAGTAAGCGCGTTGCGCGCTCTGGCGACTCCGGGTCATTTTTTGTCTGCAGCTTTCCCGATGGCATCGGGATGGCGAAGAAAGGGGCGGCTATTGCAAATGAACCACGGAGACTCGGCTGTCGTGACCCGAATCGTGGATCGCGAGCCCGAGTTCACGACAGGTCCGACACGCGGCGATCTCATCACCAAGTGGCTTCCGGCGACGGCGCGGCCCGGACATGACGTAGTCGGCGCCGCGAAGGATGGCTCTGATAGTGGAACTGGAGATGCGGGGACAGTACTTGTAGTCGCATCGCTCGAACTGGAAGACCGGGCCGGCGACGTCGTCCTGGCTTCGGGCTGGGAACTCGGTTCGTTCGAGGCAAACCCGGTGGTTCTCTGGGCGCACGATTACGGGCGGCCGGCGATCGGCAAGGCGATTCGCATCTGGGTCGAAGGAAGCGCCTTGATGGCGCAGATCCGGTTCGCCCCGACGCCTTTCGCACGGGAAGTGAGAGCCCTCTATCTGGAGGGATTCATGCGGGGAATTTCGGTCGGCTTTCGGGCGCTTGAGACGGAACGCCGTGATAGCAGCGCGGGTGGCTCGGGAATCCTTTTCAAGCGGCAGGAGCTGCTGGAAATCTCGGCCGCGCCGGTACCGCTGAATCCCGCCGCGCTTGCCCACTCGGATCGGCCGCGCAACTCCGACAGCGGAGATGGGCCGGGGCAGCGCGCCTCACTTTCAGCCGTGCGCGATCTCTGGTCAGAAGTCGCGGACGTCGTGGCCTCCTGACACGCGGGGCAAACGCAGACCGTCTAACACCGGATCACGGCCGCGGGCGGAGCAAATCTAACGGTAACTATTTTCGGTGCGTCCGGGCCCATGGGGCCGGGCGGCCCACCGATAGGGAGCAAGGATGACAACTCAAGAACTTGAATCGGTCAAGAAGGAGATCAGCGAGGTCTCCGCGTTCGTCAAGGAGCGGGTACAGCCCCTCCGGGAAGAGCGAGACCGGTTGGAAAAATCGATTACCGAACTCACGGCAACTGAGCGGGAGATTCGCCGCCGGGCGTTGCTGGGCGACGGCTCCGAGCAACGGCGCCGCGTCGAGTCCGGGCCGTATGTCGGCAGCGACGTGCTGGATCTGGCAATTGCCAGGAGTCTGTACGCCTCGGCTCGGATCAGCGGCAAGGGCGGCGGACTGGACGAGTGGGAGCGCCACCTCAAGGCGGCAATGGACTCCGTGACTGTGGGGACCGGCGATGAGCTGGTCGCCACGGCGCAGGCGAACCTTCTCTGGCAGGACGTGAACCTGGAGACGCTGGTGGCGTCGCTTTTCAGCCGCATTACCATGCCATCCAACCCGTTCGACATACCGCTCCAGCTCGGTGACGTGAACTGGTACCCGGGATCTGAGAACGTCTCGGCCAAATCGACCGCGCTGGCGACGACCAATCAGACCCTCAACGCACGGGAGCTCGTGGCAGAGGTTCCGTGGTCGCTTTCACTGGATGAGGATGCGGTGATCGCGATGCTGCCCGAGGTCCGCCGGACGCTCGTCCGCAACGCCTCGGAAGTGATCGACGACGTTCTTCTGAACGGCGACACGACGACCACCAACGGCATCAACTCAGACGGAGCGACGATCACCACGACGGATGCGGGCAAGGCCCAGTGGCTGCTCGGCTTCGACGGCCTGCTCCACCTTCCGCTGATCGACAACACCTCTCAGGCGAACAACCTGAACGGTGCGATCACCGCGGGGGCATACAACCAGGCCCTGCGCTTGCTCGGCAAGTACGGCGTCCGGAACAGCGAGGCCGTCTTCATCACGGACGTCAACACATTGACGTTTGCGTCGCAATCGACATGGAATCGTTCGTCGGAATCGCCAGAGTCAGCCGGACGTTGCCGACGCGGTCGATTACGACGCCGTCGAGCAAGAGGCTCAGGATTTCTTTGCGCTCGTCGGGCAACAAAGCCTTCAGACCACCTTTGACCTTCTCGCACCAGGCGGAGATGTGACCAGCAATCTGAGCTCGATCTCGAGCTGCGAATCTGCGAGAGGCCAGTTCCGCAACATTCTTTTCAGCTTGCTTCAGCCGCGCGGTTATGAACTTGCGCTGACGATCCAGCTGTGACTCGGTGATCTTGCCCGCAACGTGAAGTCGAATCAATCGATCTTCTTCCGACTGAACGTCCCTCAGGATACGTTCTGCGGCCGAAAGCTCATTCTTGGCGGTTTCATCAGACCGACTATCGTCAGCGACCGCTGAAATGCCCTGAGTGATCAGTTCGGGTCTCAGTAAAACCTGCTCTACCTCACCCCAAACGAGCCCCTCGAGGACTTCGGCCTTGAAGTAGGGGTGCTCCCGACAGTCCATCCCGTGGCTTAGCTTGCCGTTGCACACGTAGTACCGCAATGGTGAGTCGAACTCGTAGCGATAGGTGCGATCACCGACACGCTTCGTGTTCCGGTGATTGGCTCGACAGGCAAATCCCAACCCGCATTCCTGGCAGATCATTAGGCCCTGGAGGAGATAGAACACCTTTGTATTCCTGTGGGACTTAGCCAGCCGTTCAACTTTGAGCGACTGTGCTTGGTTCCAAGTTGCGTCGTCGATGAGCCGCGGGTACTCGACAGGAATCCAGGACTCTCTTGGGGTGATCCGAACCACTCTTCCCCGTTCGGTAGTCTTAGTTCGTCGACGTCCGTACCAACCCTTGCCCGTGTACTCCTCTCTCCCGAGGATCCGGTTCACAACAGACGTCGACCATCCGCCGTACTTGCTGCTGCCCCTGGTAGGGATCCCGTCTGCCGTGAGCCCGTTGGCGATCACCCTCGATCCGTGGCCCTGATTCACGTACTCATCGAACATCCGTTGCACCACAGGGCCCTCTTCGAGATGTATTTCGAGTTTGTGATCTTCATTCACGAAGTACCCATAGCAGGCGCTTGTGCGGGGGATGCGTCCCTGTTTTGCCGCGCCGCGCTTGCCCATCGACGTCCGCACTCTAAGATTGTCGAGCTCGATCTTGCCAACCAGCGCGTACATGTGAAACGTGTTCATATCGATCGTGTCGTTTACCGATTCGATCCTGAGGTCGTAAGCTTCGACGACCTCCGAAAGAGCCGCTGCCGGATAGATACCTCGGCTCAACCGATCCGATTTCCAGCAGATCACCACGTCGAAGATGCCGGCAGCGGCATCTGACAACATGCGCTGGAAGTCGGGGCGGTTCTTGGTGGCGCCGGACCCGATGTCTTGATACCGGGCGACAATCTCGTAGCCCTTCTCGCTGCAGTAACGCTCCATGTCGGCGGCCTGCTCTGAGAGCGAGGTTCTGTCCTCGCCAGCCTGGTCCTGGGTGGAAACTCGAGCGTACGTTGCTGCTCTGGTCATCTGTCTTGCTCCTGGCTTGCGTCTCTGGCATCAAGCAGTTGGCGCGCTCTGGGTCTTGAGAGGAGGATCTTGGCCATCCCCGTGAGGGCGTCACGTGCAGCCCCTGACCTCGTGTCGAGGCGGATATCCGGAAGGGATCTCATCTGTACATTCTGAGAGGCCGACTCGGATCTCACATCAAGAATTCTCGCCGTAAAGCCCGTCAAAACGAAGAGCTCAGGAGTAATCATCAAGCCTGCAAATCGAACATTCGCCATCCTGGACCATTCTTTTTACCAAGCTTGTTGGCTTCAGAGACCACCTTAGTTTCTCTAAAGCCCGCCCGGCGCTCCTCCAGCTCCGCTGCAACTCAAGGCGTTCCGGTCCAGAGTGCAGGGTATCGAACGCTTCCGTCTCAACCTCGCTGGGGACCTTCAGACTACGAGCGCTTCTCCCCCTCCTTGGCGGCTTGCCGCTCCCACCTTGTTCGCCCTCGTCGGAGTGCAGCCTCCCCATCACGTTTTCGGCCAGTTTCGCCGAGGAGCCGTCCGGCTCACCGCGGACCCGATTGTCGATCAGGTCGGTTATGAGTTCCCAGGACGCCTGGAACGCGGTTGCGTACCTTTCAGCGGATATGAACACCGTTTCCAGAATTCGAGCAACCTCTCGGCCGGGGGCACTAGACTCCAGATGCTCGACGAAGTAAGGGTAGTGGCGGAGCGTGCGCGGATCAAAAACCCGCCTGGTCCACTCCTCATCTACTTCGAACTCCTCGCCCGTTTGGGCTACGAGAGTTTCCAACAGCCCTGAATCAAAACCATGCCAGGTCTTGACTTTCAAGTGCCCCCGCAACGGGAGTGACCAGCCTCCGCGTCTCGTTCGGCTCAGACTTACTTGCTCCCTGAGAGCAAGACCCAGGAAAACCAGTCCCTGATGGTGCGCTTTGAGATCATCGGGGGACAACGCCGAGCCCGGTCTCCGGCGGTCCAACAGCCCACGTCGCTTGATCTGGTACCGGATCGTGTCTGCTAGGGGGACTACCTCGAGCCCAAATTTCTTCCTGAGCTCGGTCGTGTCGAGCCGCGCACTTACGTCTAAATAGGTGAGCCCGCCGCGTATGAGTGTTGCAGCGTACTCCCACATTTCATCATTGCCTGCCCACCGTGAACTTCGTGGCATGTAACCCTCTTAACTTCGTTTTCTCCGTATTTCGCGCCACACTTTTCTGAACTTTACGCCGACCATACAACTATGTCGAGGGGCAAACGTTGTGAAGAACTCCGCATCGAAATCGTATTCGCCGCGCCCGAGGATCCTGTGAAACGAATCGGGCGCGTCTATTCCATTCTGCTGAACGCAGCCCTCCGAAGCGATCCAAGTTCGGCGGCCGACGATCCGGAAAACCCTATATCGAATGAAAAGTCTGACGGTCGTGGCGGAATCGACAACTCAAAGGACGGGAGCTGATGCCCGACCCGCTGAGTGTCGCCGCCAACCCACCCAATTGATGCACATTGGTTGAATGCTCGTGCTCCAGAAACAGGCGCCGTCAGGAGGTCATATTCGAAAGAGTAATCAGGAGGAGCGCGTCCCCTGGCCTGGGCCGCTTCGTTCCACTTCACGCGTTTGGCATCCTCACAGTGTCTGACATCGCACTCACCGCTGCCGTGGGTTTTGGCCAGGGGTCGTTGACATGACCGACGCAGGCCTGTGGGTCAGGGGCAGCAACCAGGACCAACACCTGGCGAACCAGGAAAACCAACTCCGTGAGTGGGCATCTCGGCGCGGCTTGACGGTCGTCAGGACCTTCCGGCTCCAGGGGGTGAGCGCGTTCAAAGGGGAGCACAGATCGGTACTGGATGACGCGGTGGCGGCCGCCCACGAAGGCGAGTTTCAGGTGCTGTTGGTCTGGGCCCTGGACCGCCTCGACCGAGAAAGTCCAATCGGCCCGTTCGAGATCATGCATCGGTTTCGGTTGGCCGGTTGTGATGTGTTGAGCCTTACCGAACCGTGGGCGGCCATGGACGGCCCGTTTTCAGATCTCATGACTCTTATCGTGGGTTGGTTCGCCAACTTCGAGAGTCAGAGACGCAGCGAACGGATCAAAGCCGGCCTGGAGCGACGTAAAGCGCAGGGATTACCGATCGGAAGACAGCCAGGCGCCAAGGATCGTAAGAAGCGCAGACGCAGTGGCTACGTCGCAAGGTGGGAGAAGTAACGGACGTGTTCAAGGCAATAACGTACCTGCGTATTTGTCGACGGTATCACTCCGCAATCGGTTGGGTTGTGGCGAGCATTGTTTCGGCCGGCCACGCCTGTCGCTCGGCTCTCAAGCAGAGGGAATCGTCGGAGGTCAGCCGGCGACGTATTCAATCGAGGTCGGGGTCAGGGCGCAAACCGAATTTTTCGATGCTCGCCCATGACGCAACTGTTCCGATCTGCCTTGATATGGCCGACCATCCCGAATCTGCCCGCTCGCAACCGGGCCAAACCACACCCGCGTGGGCGCC
>JADFHP010000046.1 GCA_022567135.1 Chloroflexota bacterium | reverse complement strand
CGTGATCTCACTCGACCACAACCGAACCCCAACCTCCAATACGTTGCTGGCGGAGGTACTGGCCGATACCTGTTCGGGGGTTCCCTCGGCGACGATTCTGCCTTCGTGAAGGATGCCGACGATATCAGACATCTCTTCGGCTTCGTGCATGTAGTGCGTGGTGTAGAGAATGGTCACTTTCGCCCGTTCGCGGAGCTCGTCTCTGATGAAGCGGCGGAGCAATCTTGCGCCTGCGGCATCGAGGCCGATTGTGGGCTCATCGAGGAGCAGAACGCTTGGGCTGTGGATCAAAGCGGCACCGATGGCGAGGCGCTGCTTCATGCCCATCGAGTACCGTTCCACATAGTCGTCAAGCCGTCCGGTCAGGCCGACGATCTCACCTATCTCACTAGCGCGCGACTTCAGTTTGGCTCCGCTGAGATCGTAGAGCCGGCCGAAGTACTCCAGGTTTTGTCGGCCGCTAAGCCGCCAGTAGACACTGCGCTCGCCGCGGATTGACACACCGATATTCCGGCGCACCTCTGTGGCGTCGCTCAGCACATCGTGACCGGCAACGGTCGCTCCGCCTCCATCGGGTATGAGCAGCGTGCAGAGGATCTTGATGGCGGTCGTCTTCCCTGCCCCATTGCGTCCCAGCAACGAGTAAAACTGCCCCTCTTCGACAGAAAACGAGAGTGACTCCAACGCGGTGACGGTCTGCGATGGCACGCGGCCAATCAGGTTGCGGAATATTCCCGCACTGGCGGTGTTCTGCCTGAAAGATTTACGAATTTCGCGCGTCTCGATCATTGCGTTGGCCATCATTAAAACCTCGTGAGATCACCGGTTCGGAGTTGACGTTTCAGTGCGTAGTTGAAGGCGGCCATTCCCAGGACAAAAGCTGCGGCGCCTCCAGCGAAGAGGATGCCGATCTCTATCCAGGGATTGAGCAGGGTATCGGTATCGCTGAGGGCGCCTCTGAAGGCGTCTATGCCGTAGGTCACGGGATTGGCGAGCGCGATCAGTTTAAGGGGCCGTGGCAGCACATCGAGGATGAAGATCGCGCCGCTGAACAGCAGGAACGGCCGGTGTACGACCAGCACGTGGAACGAGGAATCTTTTACCGCCAGAAACAGGCCGGACGCGGCTAATCCAAGGCCAATCGAGAAGGCCAGGAGTCCGAGCACCGTAAGGGCCGCGATCGCGAGGCCTTCTCCGGAGAAAGTCATCGAATCGCCCAGTAACAAAGCCGCGACGACGATCAGGCTCAGGGCATGGAACGAGTACAGGACCACGTAGTAGCCGCCGATCCCAAGTATGACCAGGCTCCGGTGGACCGGTGCAAGGAAGTTGCGTTCAATCGTCCCGGTGTAAACCTCCTCGGCGATACCCCATCCCATGCCGGTGTAGAGCATGATTGGCGTGCCGAATCCGAATGCCATGAATGCGGTGTAGCCGAGCAATATGAAGAGAGTTCGCTCTCGTGTGACATCTGAAATCGAGGAGCCGTCGACAGCCGAGCCGGAGAGCGCGAACGCGATCAACAGGATTGGCGCGACACCGAGGAAGTGGCTGAATATGTCGGAGAAGAACTTGTTGCGGTAGCGCGACTGAATCAGCATCTCTTTGGACGCGATATGAATCATGATCGCTAGCTGCGACCGCGTTCGATCCATTGCGCTCATGGTCGTCATCAGTAGAGCCCCAGCGTTCCGGTTCGGCGCGCGCGGCGCATAGTGACCCTGAAAAAAGCAAATCCCATGAACCACAGCCCGGTGGAGATCGAGATCAATACGATTAGCCCTGTGGTCATCTCAGTTAATGGCGTGTGGGTCAGGAACGCCTGCCGTTCGAGGTCGAATGCCCAGAAGAACGGAATTGCCTTTGATACGGCCTGGAGCCACCCGGGGAAGATGATGATCGGAAAACCGGCCCCGGCAAGCACCGGGATGATGAAGTAGGAGAGCGACTGCTGAACGATGAAGGCGTCCCGGATCCAGAGGAACAGGGAAGTCAGCACGAAGGCGAAGCCGTATACGGCGTACAGATGCAGGAGACCGACAACCAGCGCCGAGGTCCAGTTGACATCGAGTTGAAGGTCGACGACCAGGGATACGCTCGCTATTCCAATGGCGATGAAGAGACCCAGGAATACCAGGTGCGCCATCGCGCCACCAATCATGAGCGACGATGGGTATCGCATTGAGATGAGTGTCCGCTCCAGCGTGCCGCTCTGCTGCTCACCCCGAATGGCCTGTCCAATCCAGCTGTAAGCCGAGTTCGTCAGGAACGCGAAAACGAGTGGCACGGCGAGAAACCCCGCGTAGTTTTCGTAGCCGGAGAGTTCGAAGAACGGCTGAATCCGTTCTCCTTTGCTCCCGATGATGGTCTCTCCGAGCAACACGAGTGGCGTCACCATGAAAAACCCGGTCAATGACGCGGTGACAAGCCAGGTCCGTTGCCGGAACTGGTAAAGCATCTTGAACCGGGCGACGGTGATGGAGTCTTTTAATATTTTGACTAGGGCGTTCACTGATATTCCTGGACCATTGCTCGAATCACTGTTTCCGGGCGGGGCGCTAACCCGCCAAAATAAAAGAACCCGCCGGTCTGGCGGGTCCTTGAAGAATCGAAATAACTCTTAATCTCAACCGGACATTAACCAGAGCGGCTCAGGGCTAGCACCCTTCTTTATCGCATACACACGGACGAGTAACCGTACGGCGTACGGATGCTTGCTATGTGGTGGATGGATTTCTTGCATTTGGTGTAACCCGGTGTTCGAATGATCGGGTGTCTGTTCGGCTCGGCGAATATTAGCACTAACTGGTCGCGATGCACTCCCCAGTCCGAGTCCCGACTGGACCCGGGGCTGGTTAGTCGGCGATCTCGGTCAGCGCCATCGTGAACTCCCCGAGTGCCTGTTCGCCGAAGCAGACGAGCTGAACCCGGTCGATTTCGGCGTGGCCTTCGAGATAGGAGGCGACTTCTCGGACGGCGATTCGGGCGGCGCGATCGACGGGGAAGCCGTATACGCCGGTCGAGATGGCGGGGAAGGCTAAGGTGCGCACGCCGTTGGCCGCGGCCACTTCAAGCGACCGCCGGTATGCCGAGGCGAGCAGGGCGTCTTCGTTCGCATCCCCGCCGTGCCAGACCGGTCCTACCGTGTGGATGACGTGGTTTGCGGGGAGGTTGTAGCCGCCGGTGATTTTCGCATCGCCTGTATCGCATCCGCCGAGCGTCCGGCACTCTTCGAGCAGCTCCGGGCCCGCTGCGCGATGTATCGCTCCGTCGACCCCGCCGCCGCCCAGCAGTGCGTTGTTGGCGGCGTTGACTATGGCGTCGACCGCGAGGGTCGTGATGTCGGCCTGGACTATCTGGATTCGGTCCGGCATGCCTGCTACGAGACGGCTGCTGCCAGCGGCGTCAACATCGAGCGGAAGATGATGGCGCCATCGTCGCCGCCGAGGAGCTTTTCAACGGACCGCTCCGGGTGCGGCATCATTCCCAGGACGTTGCCGCGCTCGTTGATGATTCCGGCGATGTTGTTGGCGGAGCCGTTTGGATTCGCTTCGGGGGTTATCTCGCCTTCGGGCGTGGAGTAGCGGAACACGACCCGGCCGGTGCGCTCCAGCATGTCTAATGTCTCGGCGTCGGCCTGGTAGTTGCCCTCGCCGTGGGAGATCGGTACGGCCAGAACCTGGCCGGGCGATGCCAGGTGCGTAAACGGCGTGTCGGTGTTCTCAGTCCTGAGGTCGACCCATGAGCAGCGGAACTCGAGGTGCTCGTTGCGGGTGAGTACGCCGGGAAGCAGGCCGGCTTCGCAGAGGATCTGGAAGCCGTTGCAGATGCCGATGACCGGCTTGCCCGCCTCGGCAAATTCGCGTACCGCGTCCATCACGGGGGAAAAGCGGGCGATGGCGCCGCAGCGGAGATAGTCGCCGTATGAGAAGCCGCCGGGCAGGACGACGGAGTCGAAGCCGGACAGGTCGGTCTCCTTGTGCCACACGTAGGCGGCGTCGTGGCCGAGTACGCCGGTGAAGGCGTGAAAGCAGTCCGTGTCGGACCAGGTGCCGGGGAAGACGAGGATTGCGACGTTCATGTCATCTTTTTCATGTCGTCTCAGGGTACATCGAGCGGGTGCAGGGGCGCTACGGGCGGGCAAGAGACGTCTATCGCGTCATGGACGGAGCGACTCCGGAAAGCTTAGCTCGCTTGTGCGGCCTGAGTATTCGGCGTGGCCGACGGGATACGTCAGCGCGTCATCTTGTGGCCGATGCGAAAAGGTATGTTCCCAGACGGCGGGGGTAGCGGATGTCCACGGTCTCAAAGTCTGCGGATCGCAACGCGGCCGCCAGTGTCGTTCCCGCGGCGTGGTTGAAGTAGTCCAGAACAGGCAGCCGGCCCGGGTAGGCCTCCCAGCGTCCTACGTAGAGGCGGAGGGATCCGCCTGGCTTCAGGACCCGCCGGATCTCGGCCAGCCCTTTCGGCGGGTCGTCCCAGAGGTGATAGCTCATCATCGAGACGACGCAGTCGAATGTGGAGGTCTCGAAGGGCAGGGCGGCGGCGTCCGCCTGTTGGATGGTGATTCGAGCTGTGAGACCCGCTGGCTCGATGAGTCGACGCGCCTCGTCCGTCATGTGTGGGCTGATGTCGACGCCCCGCAGCGTAGCGTGAGGCAGTTTGCGGGCAAGTGAAACGAGCAGGTGGCCGGGGCCGGCGCCTACATCGAGGATGGTGGCGTTTCGAGGTGAGATCGAAGCCAGGTGGCTGGCCGCCCGCTCGTAGAGGCCCCGGCGCAACCGGGGCGTGATAAAACCCTGCCAGCTGCCGGAATAGGCGCGCCTGTATGCGCTCCAGCGGAAGAACGCGCGGTGGAGATTCAGGTCAACTCACTGCCGCGATGGCGTCCAGGTCATCCAGCGCTGTGAGCGTGCGCAGCATCGCGTCGCCGCGGTTGGATGCGGAGTCGGTAAAGATGAGCTGGGCGACAAGAGAGCGCAGACCCACGAACGCGACGCCGCGTCGGTAGTCGAGTTTGAGGTCCTCGCTGCTGTAATCCTGCACTCCGCCTGCTATGAGGGCGCTGTGGTAGGAGGCAAGAAGTTTGTCCTCGATCGCTCGGCGCTGGTCTACGGAAAGCGCGGTCAAAGCGAATAACGCCAAGTCGGTCGCGCCCCGGCCGATTCCGATGCGCTGGAAGTCGGCAAAGGTGATTTCCAGAGGCGACGTGCCATCGTTGAAGTACATGTTGTCGAGCCTGAAGTCGCCGTGCCGAAGAGTGATGGGGGGCTCTTCTATCCACGCAAAGGGATTTTTACCGTCCAAAAATCGATCTGCGAGATTGATCAGGTCGTCCGGAACGTCACCCACGAACCGGTCCCGGCCATCCGGCCATCTGGCGCGCATGAATGAGGTCCAGCGCTCGACAAGCCCGTTCTCGGCAAGCCATCCAATCTCGTCGGGAACTTCGGTGGCCCAGTGCCAGGCATGTAATTTGCCAAGTTCGGAGACGATCTTGAGCGCCTCTGCATCCGTGCAGCCAATAGCATTGTCACCCGGCCTCGCCGGTGCGAGATCTTCGATTATCAGGACGGCGTCGCCGGTTTCGGCGTCGTGGTCAGCGTAGAAGAGCCTTGGGACGTTAATCGGGCAGTCCGGCGCGATCTCTGTGTAGAACCGAATCTCTCTGGGATATGCGCCCTGCTTCCTGACAGACGCGCCGTTGGGGTTGGAGGAGGGCATTGGTATTTTGACGATCATGCTTTTGGGGCCTGAAGCGCCGTTATCCGGATAGGTCAGGGTCAGGCGTGTGAGGACTCCAGAAGCCGACAGGCCTTCGCCGATCGATCTGGCGTCCATACTGATGGGCAGGGGGTTCGGGGGGCTGCCAGATGCGCGAAGCGCCTCGATCAGCCAATCGAGGTCGATCTGATCGGGCGTGGTGGGAATGGGCGGCTTGTCCGACATGCGCGGGAATGATACCCGCGAGTCAAACAAAAAGCGCCCGACCCGCCGTGGCGGATGGACGCTTGCCAGAATGTGGTCGTTCTGGGAACGGCTACATGTTCTTGCGTGTGGCTTTGATGCTCTTGCGGTGCTTCGCGGCGGCCTTTTTCTTGCGAATGACGCTGGGCGGGGTGAAGTACATGCGGCGGCGTGCCTTCGAGACGATGCCTTCTTCCTGAACACGCTTGTTGAAGCGTTTCAGAAGCTGCTCGAAGCTTTCGCCTTCCTGTGCTCGTGCCTCTGCCAATTTGATTTCCTTCAGAATATTCTCGGCGCTGTGCCGATCAAAGAAGTTTACGAACAGCCGGGGGGTAGGTCAACTCGTGAAACTGCCTGTGAAGGCCTGAATTGACGAGCAGGTGAGGGTTCGGCGTCTATGGACGCATCGACGAGACCGGACCGACTTAGCCTGCGACGGCCTTCAGGCTCTCGATGGCGGCTTCCATGCGGGTGATGGTCTTCTCGCGGCCGAGGGCGACGAGGGTATCGAAGAGGGGTGGCGCTATCCGCCTGCCAGTTGTCGCAACCCGAATCGAGCCGAATAGGGCGCCGACTTTCAGGTCCAGTTGGGTCGCCAGCTCCCTGAAGCGGGCCTCGAGCGGCTCGACTTCGAACGGCTCGAACCCCCGCAGGATCTGCAGCGACGATTCAAGGGCGGCGGCTGTTGAAGCGGCGTCCATCTTTTTCTGGATGATCTCTTCTGGAGCGGGAGATATGGAATCTTCGAAGAAGAGCTCGATCGCCTCGGGCGCTTCTGTCAGGTACTTCATGCGTTCCTGCGTCATGGCGAGGAGCGGCCGGACGCGATCCCGGTCTACGGGGCGGGCGACGTGCGCGGGCAGGCCTTTTTCCAGGAACGGGAGAGCGGCGTCTGTGAGGCTGTCCAGCGACAGATTCCTGATGTACTGGCCGTTCATCCACTCGAGCTTGGTGCGGTCGAAGATGGCGGGGGCTTCTTTGACGCGATCGAGTGTGAAGAGGCTCGCGATCTCATCGCGGTCCATCACTTCCTTATCGTGGCCGGGCGACCATCCGAGGAGGGCCAGGAAGTTGAAGAGGGCGTCCGGCAGGAAGCCTTCATCTCGGAATTCGAGCGCAGAGACAGCTCCGTGGCGCTTGGAGAGCTTGCTCTTGTCCTCCGCAAGGATGACGGGCAGGTGGGCGTATACGGGCCGCTCGATGCCCAGTCCCTCGTAGATCAGGAGGTGGCGGGGGACGCTTGGCAGCCACTCCTCGCCGCGCAGGACGTGGGTGATCTTCATTGCATCGTCGTCGACGATGTGCGCCAGGTGATAGGTTGGGAAGCCGTCCGATTTCAGGATGACGAAATCCGAGATGTCCTGGTACTTGATGGAGACGCGCCCGCGCACGGCGTCCTCGAAGGTGGCCGTTTTGGTTCGCGGCACCTTCAGGCGCACGACTATGTCGTTGCCGGCGGAGCGCGATTCGGCGAGTTCGTCCCGGCTGCGGGTGCGGCAGTGGCCGTCGTAGCCCGGCGCCTGCTTCGTGGCCTTCTGGCGCTCGCGAACCCGCTCAAGGCGCTCCGGCGTGCAGTCGCACTCGTATGCGAACTCGCCTGTGATCAGCTTCTCGGCAGCCGCGGCATAGGCGCCGGTCGAGACGTTCTCTGACTGGACGTAGGGACCGTACGGCCCTCCGATGTCCGGGCCCTCGTCCCAGTCGAGTCCGAGCCACCTCAGCGAGTCGTAGATCGAATCGATCGAGCCCTCGACGAGCCTGTTCCGGTCGGTGTCCTCGAGCCTGAGGATGAACTGTCCGCCGGTGTTTTTGGCCAGCAGGTAGTTGAAGAGAGCGGTGCGTACCCCGCCGATGTGCAGTTCGCCTGTCGGGCTGGGCGCGAATCGGACCCTTGCGGGCCCGTTCTGCGCGGTTTTTCCCGTTGCTGGCATGGCAGAAAAGTTTAGCACGGTGGGGCGTTGGCCCCGCCCCGAATCAGGCTACTGGAATCAACTGCCCGGAGCCCCCCGAGGGGCCTCTTCACGAAGCGGCTCCCGGACCGGCTCCGGGGTCACGAGCATGAGCAGGGATGGCAGGACGATCAGCGAGGCGGCGAGCGCCAGGGCGATCATAATCGCAGTCAGAAAGCCGAATGAGGAGAAGAGCGGCATGGGGGCGAAGCCGAGGATCACGAATCCGACGATGCTGGAAGCCGCGGATGCCGCAAGCGCCACTCCTGTGCCACGCGTGGCCTGTGCCAGCGCATCGGCGCGTGACGGCGCGCGGGCAAGCTCTTCCCTGAATCGCTCGGTCATGTGGATTGAGAAGTCAATCCCGACGCCGATGGAGATGGCGCCGATGGTGGCGGTGACGAAGTTGAATGCGAAGCCGCCGACGTACATGATGGCGTAGAGCCAGGCGACTACGAGTCCGATGGGTATGACGGTGACGACGGCATAGCGAACCGAGCGCATGACGAGCAGGAGGAGGATCAGCGCGCCGACCGCGGCGATGGGAATGGAGCGCCGCAGGGTATCGGTCGTGGCCTCCAATTGCGCCTGCCTTGCGAAGGGCGACCCGGTAAGCGTTGCGACTGAGACGGCGTCTGTCTCATCGAAGATCGCAAGGTCGACGAACAGGGCGTCGCGGGCGGCCGTGACCACCTCCTGCCGGCGGGTACCCGGAATCTCGAGGAAGAAGATGGTGGTCTGCTCTCCCGCCTCGCCCGGGTAGTCGATGATCTCCCTGACCTGCGCGGCGGTTAGTACGAGCGTCTCCTCGTCCAACGGCACACCCTGGCTGATCGCGTAGTCCAGTACCGCCTTCTGCCCGGCGCGATCGTCGGGCAGGCCGTCTTGATCGGCGTCGACGATTGCCACCCCGGACATCTCTTCGGCCAGCGAACGTGAGTAGTCCGATGAGGTGATACGGCGTGTGATGGATACGATCGATTCCCTCAGGTCCGGCTCGCCGGTCGTCTCGCGTGCGACGTAGGGGTTTTTTGCGAGGTTGGCGATGAACCGGTCCGTGGTTGCTATCGCTTCCGGGTCGATGAAATCTCCCCGGAGGTAGATGATCGCCGGCTCCCCGCCCTGATCGCCGACATGCTCGTCGATCTTGTCCAGCGAGACGACGAAGTCGGCATCGGCGGAGAAGAAGTCTTTTACGTCGAAGCTGGCTTCGAGCCGTGCGGCGAAGATGACGGCCACAACGGTGATGCCAAGCGCTGCGGGCAGGACGATGTAGCGCCAGCGCGCCAGCGTTGTCACGAGTTCGACCAGAGGGTTGTTGGAGATCTCGCCGGCGCTGCGGGGCGCGGTGCCCGGGGCAGCGTCAGAGAGGATCACCGGACGGCGGCTCACGAGGTAAAGGGGCAGGAGCAGATGCAGGCCGATGGTGGCGGCGAGGATAGCCAGCTCGAGTCCGTTTGGTATGACGCCGCGGGCGACGATGAAGACGACCGCGGCGCCTGAGAGGATGGCTACGTTGATGGAGAAAAAGGCGGCGCCCGCTCTGGCCAGCCGGCCGGCCGGCCCCTGGCGGCCGGCCCTGATGAGGTCGATCTCCATCATGGCGAGCGGCACGACGATTCCCAGGACGACGAACGAGGCCGTAACGGCGATTGCTGCGGCAATGCCGAAGTGGATGACCGCCTCGATTCCTGAGGAGGTGTTGGCGAGGAATGCGAGCCCGTCCGAGGCGAAAGCGAGCGCAAGCGCGCCGAGTACTCCGCCGAGTCCGGCGACGAACGCCCTGCGCGGCGTGAGCCCGAGCGACTTCTCCTCCTCATATCTCTTCAGGGCATGGACCGCGAAGTCGACGCCGAGGGCGATCATGGCAATCGGCACGATGAACTCGATGATGAGGCCGCCCTCGAGCCCCACGAGATTGGAGATGCCCTTGAGCCAGAGCATCAGGATGCCGAGGCCAACGCCGGTAAGCGCCATGGCCCAGTAGGAGCGCAGCGCGAGGCCGACGACGATGACGGCGCCGATCACGGTGAACATGATGAAGATGCCCGCGATCGCACCCTCATCCTCGCTCTCCAGCGAAACGTCGATGGCGATTCCCCAGACGCGGTTGTGAATCTGTTCGCCGCGCAGGATCTCCTGGACGTTGCGGTTGAACTGTTCCTTATCGAGGATGGTATCGTCGGAGCCGAGTCCGATCTGCTGGGTGCCGCCGCCGAGTTTCTGGTTGTCTGCGATGTTGAACGAAATGATCGCGGGCGCGCTCCACCACTCGATGTCCTGGCCGAGCACCACACGCGGCTCGCTTGTGGCCTTTACCGAGATCACTTCTCGGAGACCGGCGGAGCGGGGGTCGCTGAATAGGCCACTGATTACGAGCTTGACCTGCTCGTCGGTAGCCTCGGCGAGGTTTGGCGCAAGCAGCGGGACGGCCCGGAACACATCGTCTACGGCGTCGGCGAGGGTGTCGATACCGCGGACCATTCGGTTGGTATCCGGGTCGATCCTGTTGATCAGGTATGGCTGCGAGGGCAGGCGTTCGGGCGCCAGCTCGCCGCGTGCGTCGGCATCCCGCAGGGCCTGGCTGTTTTCAAGAATCTCGAGGAGGCCATCGCGCGTGAGAATGTCGCCCGTTCGGGACTCGAAGATCCAGCCGGCGCCGTGGATTTCGGACTCGAAGCGCTCGTCGATGTCATCCCTGATGTCGAAGACCTGCCCCGGCGGATCCTGTGACGCCTCGGTGCCGGGAGTGAGGAGGAAGTAGGGAATCATGAGCAGCGCGGTCAGGACCAGGACGCCGGCGATGACGCGGCGAGAGTTGCGTTCGAGGCGGGCGGCCAGGCGAGTGGTGAGTTTGTTGTTGGTCCGTGTTGGGGTGGTCATTTGATTTATTCTTTGCAAGCAGACTGGTTATGAACGTATGGCGGACGGGGCTTGATCGCTCGACCAGGTGAACTCCTCGTCCGCGTTCTCGAGCATCTGGATTGCCTCATCGGCCCATGACTCGTTGGCGTGGCTGTGGGCGATGCCAAGGCCGGTTGTCAGGTGGACGAACAGCGTGCCCGGTTCGCCACTGCACTGGCTCTGGATCTGGTGGAGCATCTCCCTGAAATTTCGAGCGTCATCTCGATAGCGGCGTACCTCTTCGACCAGCGCTGAGCGGTTCATGCGGTTACCGAAGAAGACTTTCAATAGAAGGTGGCTCTTGATCGCATCGGCGGAAGTGGGCGTGTTTTCGAGCCAGTCCGTGAGAGCGTCCTCGCCGGATTCGGTGATTGAGTAGAGGCGCTTATCGGGCCGGTCGGTCTGCTCGACCTCGCGTTCGGTGGCGTACCCGTGCTCGGCGAGGCGCCGCAGCTCGGTGTATACCTGGCTGCGGGCGGGGCTGGCGTAAAAGATCGCGACGCTGGTGTCGGCCAGCTGTTTCAGGTCATAGCCGGATTTCTCGCCGAAGCTAAGGAGGCCGAGGATCAGGTAACCGGACTTTGGTATCGGAGGGCGCTCAGTCACTGGTAATCCTTTTCGGTATAGTCTAAAACTAAGTAATATAAAAAGGACTATGACTGTTTAGCATAGTCCTGTCAATAGACCGGAAAACTGCCGAACTATCTCCGCTACGAGGGTTTCTGGGCGTGCTCGAGTGCCGTGGCCAGATCTTCGGGCAGCTCCGACTCGAACGTTAGCTGCTCGCCGGTGACCGGATGCGCGAACTCGAGGCCGGAGGCGTGGAGGAACTGTCGCTCGAGGCCGAAGCCCGGGCGGCCGTAGACCGGGTCGCCAACGACGGGGAATTCGATGGCCGCCATGTGGACGCGTATCTGGTGTGTGCGTCCGGTCTCGAGGGTGACGGTCAGGAGGGCCGTGTCGGTGTACTGCGCGGTGACTTCGTAGTGTGTTCGCGCGGGCCGGCCGGTGTGTCCTGTCCACTGGCGGGTGGGGCGGCGCGGATCCCGGCTGATCGGCGCGTCGATGATCCCCTGGGCGGGTTCGACGATGCCGTGGACCAGCGCGGTGTAGCGCCGCGTTACATCGTGGGTGCGGATCGATTCGGACAGGTTGTCGTATGCCTGTTGCGAAAGGGCGACGATCATGAGGCCGGAGGTGCCGCGATCGAGCCTGTGCACTATGCCGGGGCGGAGCGGGTCGCCGACGCCGGCTATCTCCGGCCAGCGGTGTAGCAGGCCGTTGACCAGGGTGTCCGCCGGGTGGCCGGCGCCGGGGTGGACGGTCAGTCCTGTAGGTTTATCGACGACGGCGATGTGGTCATCCGAGAAGGCTATCTTGAACTCGATTGGCGCCGGTATCGGCAGGCCGCTCTCCGGCGGGGGCCGGTCGAGGTCTATGGCATCGCCGGCGCGCAGGCGTGTGGCCGGCCGCGTGGCGGCCGCTCCGTTGATCTTCGCCCGGCCGTCCTTGATCCAGGTCTGGACGTCGCCACGCGTCGGCGCCTGGAGATCACCGGCGGGCTCGGCGGCAAGTTTTCCGGCCAGGAAGGCGTCGAGGCGGGGCGCGGCCTCATCGCCATCGTCTTCGTAATCGAAGTGAAGAAGCGGCATGGCCGCTAACTCTCGTTCCCCTGATCGTCCTCCGGGTCGTCCTCTGGAGCCGCGACGGCATCGTCAGGTTCCGGCGTCTCGCCGTTCATTGGATCGTTTTGAGGGCCGGCGCTGGCGGGCGAAATCCGGTCCGGGAAAATGACCGTCGAGACCACCAGGATAGCGATGCCGGTCGTGATGAAGGAGTCTGCGAGGTTGAATATAGGCCAGGCGCCGATGTCGATGAAGTCGACGACGAATCCGAGCCTGATCCTGTCCGTGAGATTGCCGATCGCGCCACCGAGCATGATTGCGATAGAGAGGCGCATGGGCCAGCTCTTAAGGGCGGTGCCGCGGAAGAAGTAGATCATCCCTGCGACTGCGACCAGGGAGATTATGGTCAGGGTGAAGCCCTGGTCCCTGAAGAGTCCGAAGGCGGTGCCCGTGTTGCGGGCGTATGTTGCTCGCACGAATCCGTCGTCGGGCCAGGACTCGCCCCGGCTCAGGTTCGAGGTGACGATGGCTTTGGTGATCTGGTCAGCGGCCAGCGCGGCCAGGAAGAGGCTCCAGAAGAGGCTGTCCGCGTACCATGCGATGCCCCCGCCTCCACTTTCGTTTCCCCCGCCATCCTCGCCGTCCCTGCTCTCGGCATACGACGAGTCATCCGGCGCCTCGGGCGCGGGGGGTTGTTCGGGCGGGCTGTTCGTGGTTGGCTGCAACGGATCTCTGAGTAAGGCGGGGAATGGGCCGCATGCGGGAACTCATACGAGTATACGAGCCCGGCTGCGCCCATGGCCTGTCTACGCAAGCAGGTATTCGGCCAGAAAGTCCACGCTTGCGGTTGCCACTTCGTTGTAAGTGAAGTTGAAGTTGTGGTCGGCGTTCTCGATCGTGGCGAACTTGATGTCCGGGTCCTTCTTTTGAGCAGCCTCTCGCAGCGCATCAGGGTTCACCATCTTGTCCTTCGTCCCGACCAGAAGCTGGCGCGGCAGGTCGAAGTTCTCGACGTTGGAAGTGGCCAGCGAGTTCACGGGCGGCGCCAGGAGGGAGACGGCCTTTGCGTCGCCCAGATTGGAAAGCGCTCTGAGGATGGCCGAAGCGCCGAATGAGTGGCCCGCGACGGCGACGCGGTGTGGGTTGACGAAGTCCCACATGCGGACCGCCTCCACGGTCAGGGCGACGTCACGGGCGGCGGAGGCGTTGAGCGCATCGTTATCCCGCGTGCCGACCCGAAAGCCGAAGCGGAGGGAAGCGATACCGCGGTTGGCCAGCTCCTGGCATATTGCGATGACTACCGGATGATCGGCCGTGCCGCCAAGGAGCGGGTGGGCGTGGCAGACGACGACGGCGGGTATGGGCGGTTTCATCTTCTCGGGGCCGCACATGATGCCGTCTATGGGGTCTGCCTCGGTGTTCAGTTCAATCCGGGTCTGGCGCATCTATTTCCAATCATGATCCGGTTTGCAGCGGGCATGATACTAACTATCCCAAAACACGTTTACAGGCGCGTGGGTTGGCGCGGGTTTTTCGCTCCACCCTTCGTCTGGCTCAGGACACCGCCCCAACCCTCCCTTCGAGTACCTCAGGACAGCGCTCCCACCGGGAGAGGGGGCATCAGGGTGGCGATGGGGGTGGCGTTGCTAGAATATCGCCTCGCATCAGGATACGTTAGCGCCCGATCTGGCGGACAGGCCAAAAAACCGACAGGAAGCAAACCATGATTCGAGTGGACCTTCGCAGCGATACCGTCAGCCACCCAACGCCTGAGATGAGGCAGGCGATGTATGAGGCCGAGGTGGGAGACGACGTATATGGCGATGACCCTACGGTAAACCGGCTGCAGGAGATGGCGGCTGAGATGCTGGGCAAGGAGGCTGGGCTGATCGTCAGCTCGGGCACCCAGGGCAATCTATCTTCGCTGCTCGGGCACGCGACCCGCGGCGACGGCGTAATCGTGGGCGAGATGTCGCACATCTACAACAGCGAGGCGGGGGGGACGTCGGTCCTGGGAGGCATCGTGCTGAGGACGGTGCCAAACGACAGGCAGGGTGTGATTCCGGCGGAGGCGATAAGGGCCGTCGCGGCGCCGGGCGATTATCACAAGTCTCCCGTAAAGGTGCTGGCCATCGAGAACACCCAGAACAACGCTGGCGGCACCGCCATATCACCGGCCGACACTGCCGAGATGGTGGGCGCAGCGAGGGATCTGGGCCTGAAGGTTCACCTGGACGGCGCACGGATCTTCAATTCGGCCGTGGCGCAGGGGGTAGACCCGAAGGAGCTGACAGCGGGCGCCGATAGCGTGACGTTCTGCCTGTCGAAGGGGCTCTCATGCCCGATAGGCTCGGTGGTGGTCGGCAGCGCGGAGTTCATCGATGAGGCGAACCGCTGGCGGAAGATGCTCGGCGGCGGAATGCGGCAGGTCGGCATCATCGCGGCGGCCGGCATTGTGGCGCTCGAGAGCATGATCGACCGGCTGGCGGACGATCACGCGAACGCCCGGAAGCTCGCTGAAGGATTGGCGGAGATGCCCGGCGTCAGCATTGACCTTGAGTTGGTGCAGACCAACATAGTGCGTTTCGACGTGCCGCCCGGCACGGGCCACGGTTTTGCGGCGCGGATGATGGAGGAAGGCGTCTACATGAATGAAGGGGACAGCGCCCTCCGCCTTGTCACGCACTATGGCGTCGATAGCGAAGATATCGATTTCACGCTGATAGCCGCTGAGCGTTCGATCAAAGCGGCCGCGGCCTAGCCTGGCGCCGCTGATGGGCGCACGACTATGAAGGCTCCGGTCTATCCCGTATTCCAGTCGGAAGAGTACGAGTCGCGCCTGCTTGGAGTGCGGGCGCGGATGGCGGCGCGCGGCATCGACGCGCTGGTGACGACGACGCCGGAGAACATCTTCTACCTGAGCGGATATCAGACGCCCGGCTACTACTTTTTCCTGGCGCTGATCGTCTCGATGGACAAGGACCCGGTGCTGATACCTCCGCCGCACGAGGAGTCGCTGGTCGCCGCCTACTCATGGGTCGATGACTACCGGATCTATCCCGACACGTCCGACGGCGTCGAAACCGCATTAGACGTGCTGCGGGAGCTTGGCCTGACGAACTCCAAAGTGGCCATCGAACTGGGCTCGTGGTTCCCGACGAGCGGCGATCTGCTTCGCCTCGGCGATGGTCTGCCGAGGGCGAATGTCGTTGACTCGAATGGGCTGGTCGAAGAGGGCCGGCTGATCAAATCCGAGGCTGAGCTGGACCAGATGCGCAGCGCGGCGGCGGTATCGGCCGCCGGCATGCAGGCGGGTCTTGACGCCATCCGCGAGGGAGTCACTGAGCGGGAGTTGGCGGCCGAGGTGTACCGGGCTCAGATCCTGGCAGGCGGCGAGTACAGTGCGCTTCCCGCATTCGTGACTTCGGGGGAGCGATCTCTGCTTGTTCACGCGACGTGGTCGGACCGCCGGGTATCCGGCGGCGACGTGGTTTTCCTCGAGGTTCCCGGTACGGTGAATCGCTATCACGCGGTGCACTCGCGGTGCGCAGTGATCGGCGATGCTCCCGATCTCTTGCAGCGGGGCTTCGAGGTCAACTCAGACGCTCTAAGGCTGGCGAAAGAGCAGATCAAACCGGGCGTTGAGGTCGCTGAAGCATTTCAAGTGGCAAAGGACCGCATCGACGGAGCAGACGTGCCGTACACGCAGGGCCGGCGCATCGCATACGGGATCGGCCTCGCATTCCCACCCGACTGGGGCGAGGGGCACATCATCAGCATCAACGGCAACGAGCATCGCGAGTTCAGGCCGGGGATGACGTTCCACGTGATCACGACGATGCGCCTGCCGGGGCTGGGCGCCATCGGCTGCAGCGATACGGTGGCGGTGACCGCCGACGGCTGCGAGACGCTGACGGGCGAGGTGCCGGTGGAGGTGGCGTTAAAGTAGCGTCGGCCCAGCTACAGCCTCACGCGATTCCGGTGGAATAACAGGCAAAGGGAGAGTTGATGTCCGTCTACGTAGTGGTCGACATTGATGTTAAAGATCAGGAAGCCTACGAGGAGTACCGGAGGCTGGTGCCGCCACTCATCGAGAAATACGGTGGCCGTTACCTGGTCCGGGGCGGCGAGATAACTACCGTGGAAGGCGACTGGGATCTACACAGAGTCGTGATATTGGAGTTTCCGTCGGTCGAACGAGCGACGGAGTTATTCTCATCCGAAGAGTACGCGCCGGTGGCGGAGATCCGGCACCGCGCCGCGGATTCGAAGACCTTCATGGTGGAGGGCGTTTAGAGGTGGCGGCTTGCCCCGCCCGGCATGCGTGGCGGGCCGACCACGCTCGGGAGCAATCCCGATTCCGCATCGGGACTCCCGTACGCACGCCCCTGTGATCAGAGTGCGTGTCGCTTCTGCCACGGGGGATGGATTCTGGCCTGCGCCAGAATGACGAATCGTAGGGGCGGCGGCTTGCCACGCCCGGCATGCGTGGTCGTTCGACACGGCTCGGGAGAGGCAAGCCTCTCCCCTACGGGCCGGTCGACTTCTTCCGAGGGCGATTCCCGTACTTGCCCTTCCACCATCGCTCAAGCCGCTCACTAATGCGCGGCTCGTAGCCCTGGTCGAGCGGGAAGTAGTAGCGGCTGTCCTTTACGTTCTCGGGGAGGTTGCTCGTCTCCGTGAAGCCGCCCTCATAGTCGTGGGCGTACTCGTAGCCTTCGCCGTAGCCGAGGTCTTTCATCAGCCGTGTCGGGGCGTTTCGCAGGTGCATGGGGATCGGGTCGTTGCCCTTTTTCTGCACGTCGCTCAGAGCCGAATTGATCGCCATGTAGGCGCTGTTGCTCTTGGGGGCTGATGCCAGGTAGATCGTCGTCTCGGCGAGCAGGATTCTCGCTTCCGGCATGCCGATGAGGTGGACGCCCTGCTGGCAGGCGACGGCGTGGTTGAGCGCAGCGGGGTCTGCGAGGCCGATGTCTTCCGCCGCCGAGATCACCAGCCGCCGGGCGATGAACATGACGTCTTCGCCGCCGTCGAGCATCCGGGCGAGCCAGTAGATTGCAGCGTCCGGGTCTGACGCCCGGATGGTCTTGATGAAGGCCGAGATGGTGTCATAGTGGGAGTCTCCCCCCTTGTCGTACCTGGCCT
>JADFHP010000045.1 GCA_022567135.1 Chloroflexota bacterium | reverse complement strand
CGAGGCGCTGGAGGAGAGGGCGGAAACGAAGCGGCAGATGCGGGAGTTCGTCGGCGAGTACACGATGGAAGACGGCCGCAAAATCAATCTCCTCGCCGAGGGCCGCCTGGTGAACCTCAGCGCCGCGGAGGGCCACCCCTCCAGCGTCATGGACATGAGCTTCGCGAACCAGGCGCTGGCCGCTGAGTACATGATCAAAAACCACGCCAACATGGAACCGAACGTCTACACGCTGCCCAAGGAGATCGACCACGAGATCGCCAGCATCAAGCTCACCGCCATGGGCATGGGATACGACACTCTTACAGACGAGCAAGACGAATACCTGCGAAGCTGGGAACTCGGAACCTCGTAACCCCGTAACCCCGTAAAACGGGCTCGTACCAGCCACCAGACAGAGAGGCAATCAGACCAGAAATGCCAGCCACCTACCTGCTCACATCCGAGTCAGTCACCGAAGGCCATCCGGACAAGATCAGTGACCAGATCTCGGATGCCGTGCTGGACGCTGTGTTGGCCCCAGACCCCAACGGAAGGGTGGCCTGCGAGACAGCCGTGACAACCGGCCTGGTCCTGGTTTTCGGCGAGATCACGACAAGCACATACGTGGACATACCGAGGATCGCACGCGAAACGATCGTCGGCATCGGATACGACAATGCCGAATACGGATTCGACGGCAACTCGTGCGCCGTCCTCGTATCGATCGACCAGCAGTCAAAAGACATCAAGCGCGGTGTGGACATTGCCCTCGAAGTGCGCGGCGAAGCCGGCGCGAAAACCGAAGTCGGAGCCGGCGACCAGGGCATGATGATCGGCTACGCGGTCAATGAGACACCGGAGCTGATGCCGCTGCCCATCTCACTGGCTCATAAGCTCACGAAGAGGCTGGCCGATGTCCGCAAGAACGGCCAGCTTCCATATTTAAGGCCGGACGGCAAAAGCCAGGTGACCGTCGAATACGACGCCGATCACAAGCCGCTGCGCGTGCACACCGTGGTTATCAGCACGCAGCATTCCCCGGATGCGACCACCCAGCAGATCGAAACGGACGTCGTTTCCCAGGTGGTGAGGGAAGTCGTCCCCGCAGAGTTGCTGAACAACGACACTCGCTTCATCGTCAATCCCTCCGGCAGGTTCGTGATCGGAGGCCCGCACGCCGACGCAGGCCTCACCGGCCGCAAGATCATCGTCGACACATACGGCGGCAGCGCCCGTCACGGCGGCGGCGCCTTCTCCGGCAAAGACCCCACGAAAGTCGACCGCTCCGGCGCGTACGCCGCCCGCTGGGTCGCCAAGAATCTCGTGGCAGCCGGCATAGCCGACCGCGCGGAGGTGCAACTCTCATATGCCATCGGCGTCTCCCGCCCGATCTCGGTCTGGGTGGAGACATACGGCACAGGAAAGATCCCCAACGACGAGATCACCGCGCTCGTCGAAAAGACGTTCGACCTGCGCGCCCAGGCGCTGATCGACACGCTGGACCTGCGCCGGCCCATATTCCAGCAAACGGCCGCCTACGGCCACTTCGGCCGCGAAGACCTTGGAGTACCGTGGGAGGCCCGCGACAAGGTCGGAGAACTCAAAGCCGCCATCTCCTGAGCCCCAGATCCCACGCAAGACCCACTGATGTTAGATCCCCGATAACAGTCTCATCAATGACCGATTCCAACCACATGCCAATCAAGTTCGGGACCGATGGCTGGCGCGCAGCCATCGCGGACGAATTCACCGTCGCCAACGTCCGCGTCTGTGCGCAGGCTCTCGCCGACGTGATGGCGGCCGACGGCACGGCTGCCGATGGACTCGTAGTCGCATGGGACAGCCGCTTCGGATCTGAGATGTTCGCCCGCGCGGTTGCAAACGTCGCAACAGGAAACGGCATCGCTGTACGGCTCGCCTCGGCGCCGACGCCAACCCCGGCGGCAAGCTTCGCCGTCGTTCGTGCCGGCGCAGGGGCGGGGGTCGTGATCACCGCCAGCCACAACCCGGCCGCCGACAACGGCTTCAAGGTAAAGAGCGCGCTCGGAGGCTCAGCAAGCCCCGAGCTGATCGCCCGAATCGAAGATCGCATCCCGGCCATCTACCGTGATCCGTCCCTGATCAATAGCGCCGCGGGCGGCGGCGAGCCGGCCCGCCTCGACGTCCGAGACGAATACCTGCGTGCCATCACCGGCCTCGTTGATATCGACGCCATCCGCGCCGCGGGATTCAACATCGTCGTCGAATCTATGTATGGCGCGGGCGGCGGCTACCTCCCGGAGGTGCTCGACGGCGGCGCTACCACCGTCACGGAGCTCCACGGCAGCCCCAATCCGGCATTTCCGGGAATGTCCCAGCCGGAGCCGGTCGAACGAAACCTGGCCGATCTGATGGCCGCCGTGAAGGACTCTGCCCCTGACGTCTCCATCGCCCTCGATGGCGACGCAGACCGCGTAGGAATCGTCGATGAACAGGGAACCTATCTGACGACGCTCGATGTCTTTTCTGTCATCGTCCACCACCTGCTAAAACGGCGGGGATGGACCGGGCCGATAGTCACAACCATCACCCAGAGCACGATGATCCAGCGGCTGGCGGAGAAGTACGGGCAGGAAAACCCGCGTACTCCTGTCGGCTTCAAATATGTCGGCCCGCTAATGCTCGAGAGCGATGCGATCGCGGGCGGCGAAGAGTCCGGCGGCTACGCATATCGCGGCCACGTGCCGGAGCGCGACGGCATCCTCAGCGGCCTCTTCTTCGTCGAGGCCATGGTGGCCAGCGGGCTGACTCCCTCACAGCTTCTCGCCGAGGTCCACGAAGTAACGGGGCCGTTCGTATTCAACAGGGTTGACCTCCACTTCGATCCCACAAGTCGCGATGAGATTCTGAAGCGCATGCAAAATAGCCAGCCGACATCGATAGCTGGCCTCGCCGTAGAAGAGATCGACCGCCGGGACGGCACCCGATTCGTGATGGCCGATGGCGCATGGGCACTCGCACGGTTCTCCGGCACGGAGCCACTGCTCCGAATCTACGCCGAAGCACGAGACGCAACCACCAGAGACTGCCTCATCGAAGATGTCAAAACCCTCGCCCTCGGCAACTAACCGGCCTTTATACTAAAAACTCGGCTCCGCTCCCGGGTGGTCTAATGGTAGGACTAGGGACTTTGAATCCCTCAGTCCAGGTTCGAATCCTGGCCCGGGAACCAATTTTATTAATTGGCGCACGCGCCGCCTCCGCGAGCCCCCATACACAACTATTCCCCGCAATAGCAAAGCCCCCGGCGTGATGTTGCCGGGGGCTTTCGCATTCTATTTGCGTGACGGCCGCACCCATCCCGCGGCCGTTGGCCACGGAAGGCCCATCGACCGCCGCCTATGCCGCGGCCATCCACGCCCCGCAGAGAAGGCGCAGGCGTGCCTGCCTAATCGCCCTCTACCGACGCCTCTTCCGGCTCCGCTGAGAGCGATGCCGCAGCGCCGCTGCCGGCCTCACGTGCGGCCTCCAGGCTGGAGTTGTAGAGGTGGCATGAGACCTCGTGCCCCGCCTCCTCCAACCCCAGCTTCGGCGGCAGCTGCTCGCAGATGTCACCGATCTTCATCGGGCAGCGGGGGTTGAACGTGCAGCCAGACGGCGGGTCGATCGGCGAAGGAACCTCGCCAGGGAGGATGATCTCCTCACGGATGATGTCCGGGTGCGACGGCAATGCCGCTGAGATCAGCGCCTTCGTATACGGATGCATCGCATTGTCGAAGAGCGGGTCCGTTTCGCCCATCTCGACGATGCGGCCCAGGTACATCACCCCGACCCTGTGGCACATGTAGCGCACCGTGGCAAGGTTGTGGGCGATCAGCAGGTAAGAGAGGTTGTGCTCCTTCTGCAGGTCGACCAGGAGGTTCATGATCTGGGCGCGGATGGAGACGTCGAGCGCCGACACAGGCTCGTCCAGGATGATCAGCTCGGGGTTCAGCGAAAGCGCACGGGCGATGCCGATGCGCTGGCGCTGGCCGCCCGAGAACTCGTGCGGGTACAGGTTCGCCTGGTACGGGTTCAGCCCAACCTCTGTGAGCAGGTCGCCTACACGCTCCGTGATCTGCGCCTTCGTCATCGCCGTCGCAATCTCCATCGGCTCGCCGACGATCGAACGCACCCGCATCCGGGGGTTCAGCGATGACCACGGGTCCTGGAAGACGGCCTGCACGTTGGTGCGGTAGTTCTTCTTCTCACTGCGGGACATCCTGGAGATGTCGCTGCCCTGGAAGAGGATATGGCCGGCCGTCGGACGCTCCAGGCCAAGCACCGTCTTGGCGGTCGTCGTCTTCCCGCATCCCGACTCGCCAACCAGGCCGAACGTCTCGCCGCGCCTGATGTTGAAGCTGATGCCGTCTACCGCCTTGAGCTGCTGGCCGCGCCCGAAGATCGCAAAGCCGCCGCCGACGTCGTAGTACTTCTTCATGGACTGGATGTCCAGAATCACATCGTCAGTGGGCCTGTTGAGATGGCCAAGGCCCTCTACGATCTTCTGTCCTTGCATAACCATGGGGCTTTCGGTCTCCCGTCCCAGTCAGCTCTTAGTCGGCGCCGGCAGGCGCCGCAGCAGCCTCCGTCATCGTCGCATCTTCAAGCCGCTTGCCGTCCTCGAGCTTCCAGCACGCTGCGCGCTGGCTGTCGTCCTGGTCGAAGATCGGCGGATACTCCTCACGGCACACATCCATCACATACGGGCAACGGGGCGCAAATGCACAGCCCGGCGGCAGGTTGTAGAGCGCCGGCGGCTGGCCCTCGATCGAATAGAGGCGCTCCGTCTTCTCCTCCAGCTTCGGAACCGACGAGATCAGCGCCTGCGTATACGGATGCTGGGGATGGTTGAAGATCTGCCGCACATCACCCGTCTCAACTATCCGCCCCGCATACATCACCGCAACACGGTCGCACATCTTCGCAACTATCCCGAAGTCGTGCGTGATGAAGATGATCCCAAGCCCCGTCTCAGACTGGATCTCACGCAGCAGACGCAGATACGCAGCCTGGATCGTCACGTCGAGCGACGTAGTAGGCTCGTCGGCGATCAACACGTCGGGCGCAGAGGAGATGCCGATGGCGCCAACAACGCGCTGGCGCATGCCGCCCGAGAGCTGGTGCGGATAGTCCTTCATCCGCGACTCAGGAGCAGGAATCCTCACCTGCCGAAGCGAGTGCACCACCTTGTCCAGAAGCGTGCGCCCGCGCAGATGCTGGTGGATCTTGATCGCCTCGCCAACCTGGTTCTCAACGTTGAAGACAGGGTTCAGGGCGGTCATAGGGTCCTGCAGGATCATCGAGATCTCACCGCCGCGAACCTGCGACATCTGGCCCTCGGAAAGCTCCAGAATGTCGCGGCCGTTCAACACCACGCGGCCGCCGACGATGTGGCCGGGAGGCGACTGCACAAGGCGCATCAGCGAAAGCGCCGTCACAGACTTGCCAGAACCCGACTCGCCAACGATGCCAAGCGTCTCACCACGGCGAAGCGTGAAAGAGAGTCCGTCCACCGCCTTCACAGTACCCCAGCGGGTAGTGAAATAGGTCCGGAGATCCTCCACCTCGAGGGCGATCTCCTCACGCACCGCAGACGCACCGAAGTGGTCCGTAGAACCGACGACGGCCCCATCGGAACCGGCAGACACCTGCTCCTCACTATCGCCGGGCTCGCCGGCCTCGGCCGGCTGAGTGGACTCCTCCGCCATCTCGACTCCTCACCGCCGCACGCCCCGCTATGGGATGCCCGGCAAAGGTTTGATAACTAATCCCTGGATACGCAGTAACCGATCGGCACGGCTTCCCGCACGCGCACAGACGCGGAACCTGACCGCCGATCAACAACAAACAGGCCCCGCCAGACGAGCGGTGAGTATAGCAAAGCAGAAGCCACGCAGTCGGAGTAGAGCAGGGCCGGGGTCCGGGAGCCGTTGGGGGAGGGAAAATCGATTCAAAATGGGGGGATCCAACGGACAATTTCGTCGTAACTCAAAGCACAGAATCCACCGCCCATATCCCCAGGGTGAATTGACCAGAGAGGAACGCGGCGAGCTAGCCGATGAGGGCCTTGCGAAGATCGCTGAGATGGTACGGCTTACTGAGAACTCGATCAGCTCCCAGTTGAGAGATACCTTTTTCAACGACGGGATCGTAGATGCCGCTCATCACAATGACCCTGCCGGGCCGCAGTCGGCGCGGGCGGTCTTTGATCCCCTGAAGCACCCCGAATCCGTCCGTTCCCGGCATCAGAAGGTCGAGCAGGACGATGGCCGGCCGGCACTCGTCCACGAGTTGCAGGCCCGAATCGCCATCAACGGCCGTAATCACGTCTGAGACTCCCAGCGCCTCCAGAGAAGCCACAGTCGCGCTGCGGACCGACTCCTCATCTTCTATCAAGAGGACGGGGCCGTTGATGTGGACGTCGAGAACGCCATTGATCGGCGGCGGTTCATATCCGGCCCGAGTTCTCAATGCCATGTGGACGGCCTCCCCAGAATGCCCATTCGCAATCTAATACCCAGGCTCACCGCCGACGGCGGCGAGAAGAATAGACTCAAGAGTGTAAACAGGCTGGCCGATAGCGTAAATCGGTGATTCACCCCGGTAGGCATAGGCTTTCAGACCTACCCAAACCCAGACAACTACCTGGGCGACACGTAGTCATTTACCCGCGAAATGAAACCGGCATCCGGCGCCGCACATATCAACGATAATCGCCGGCATCTAATATCAGTCAGCTCTCGCCAAATTCGGTAGGACGAATCGTGCTCCCTTCCAACGAACCTCGACGCCTCCAACCGTCGCTGATCGAGAAGATTCTGGCCTCACCCACGCCGGTGACGTGGATATTGCTGGTTGTGAACCTGATGGTATGGGCGGGACTGGAACTCTCCGGTGGCTCCACGAGTGTCCCGAACTTGCTGCGCTGGGGCGCCAAGTTTGGCCCCGCTATCGCGGACGGGGAGTATTGGCGCCTCTTCACGCCGATGTTCCTGCACATCGGGTTTGCGCACCTGCTCACCAATTCCCTTGGGTTGATCATTTTCGGGCGGCTGGTAGAACGATACTTCGGGAGCCTCAATTTTCTGCTCATATATCTGCTCGCCGGGGTGTTCGGGAACATTGCGAGTTACGCGGCGCTCAGCAATGGAGTGGGGGCGGGCGCCAGCGGCGCTGTATTCGGAATCATCGGCGCTTATGGATCGTTCCTCTTCCGGAACAGATCTACAACCGGCTCGATGGCCCAATCGACGCTCGGCGGTCTGGGGATCATCGTGGGCATAAACCTCATATTTGGCTTCTCGGTTTCGGGAATCGACAACTGGGCGCATATCGGCGGCCTGGTCGGAGGATTTTTGATCGCCTACGGGATCGTTCCCAGGGCCGTGTCCATGCCGATAGAGGTGATGGAGGAATTCGCAGGCAATATATATCGGCCCGTGCTAATCCGCGTGCCCGCGCTCGCCGTGATCGAGGTCCTGGCGGTCAGCGTGATCACTATCGTCGCCACCACCTGGGTGATCGGCACCGCCTATCCGATCAGATAGGGAGGGGCTCACCGGGAGTCGCGAGCGGCCATGGGGTTGAGCCGTCCGTCCAACGCCGGGCGACGCCACGCGATTGACGATACTTTGTCTCAGTAATATGATCTGAGACATTATCAATCTTTTGCTTTCGAGACCACTGATATGAGATCCGCGCTGGCCACTGACTCCGATCTCCTCAACGCTATTGAAGATCGCGGTTATCGGATAACGTCCACACGCCGTGTCATCGCAGGGGCGATCGAGGAGTCTCCGGACGGATTCACTGCCGAGCAGATCTGCGGACGAGTGCCCGGCGTTGGCCGGGCGACCGTATACCGCGCCATCAAGCTGTTCCATGAAGTTGAAGTGATCTGCAAAATGGCCCTGCCCGATGGCGCGCCGAGGTACGCGGTCGATACGGGAGGGCGCCATCACCACCACACGATCTGTACCGGGTGCGGAGCGGTTCAGGATTTCCGCGCATCGACGATAGAGCGCGTTCTGAAAGCGATCGAGGCGGATGTGGATGGGCAGATTACCGGCCACCGGATGGAGATCTACGTGACCTGCCAGACCTGTCTGGCATCCGCGGATTAAGAGTTCATGATTCCCTCCCTGAAGCCAGGATCTACTCCGGTTCATATTGAGACACTATCTCATTACATTGGCCGATTTGCCATCGTGGCATTGGAGTTTGCCAGAAGGTGGCCGCCGATTCGAGTCAGGCCGTTCATGGCGGTTCCTCTTGGCCTCGCCGTCGCGGCAGGGATTACGGTCGCTTGCAGCGGCACTTCCGATTCAGCCGCGAGCGGGACAGCAGACCGCATAAAGGTCGCGACCACCATCTATCCGGTTGAGTACTTCGTGAGCCGCGTTGGCGGTGAAAGAATCGATGTCGTGAATCTCATCCCATCCGGCGTTGAGGCACACGATTTCGAACCCAGGGTCTCCGATCTCATAGATATCACCAGGGCCGACCTGCTTATCTACAACGGCGCCGAGTTCGAGCCATGGGTAGAACGCGCACTGATGGCTCTGGGAGGTGATGCTCCGCCTGCGATCGAATCGGTAAAGTTGCTGCGGGCCGATCTGTTATCTGCCGGAAAGCCCGGAGGCAGCAGCGATCGCTCAGATGATGGGTTCGATCCCCACGTCTGGCTCAGTCCGCTAAATGCTATCGCGCAGGTTGATGCCATCGTGGAGGCGCTGGCCGCTATAAAGCCCGGACTGGTCAACGAGTTCCGATCCAACGGAGTGGAGCTCAGCAGGCAACTCGAATCTCTTGACCTCAGCTTCCGGTCGGAGTTATCCGAATGCGGCCTGAGGACATTCGTTACATCGCACGCAGCGTACGGATACCTGGCCGACGAGTATGGACTGGAGCAGGTCGCCGTCGCGGGCCTGTCACCGGACGCGGAACCGAAACCACGAACCCTGGCGAACATAGCGGACCAGATGAGTGACCTGGGGATATCCCACGTTCTGGTAGAGCCGATAGCCAGTTCCCGTGTGGGTGAGGCCCTGGCCAGAGAAACCGGAGGAACCACGTTACCGCTCCATCCACTCGAGTCGCTGACAGAAGAAGAGCAGAACAGCGGAGCAGACTACTTCTCGATCATGAAAATCAATCTTGAATCCCTGGTAACAGCACTTGACTGCAACTGAGCAAAGCGATCGCACCGATCGCCCTGACGGATCGCGTGAGCGCCCCTGGGATCCAGAAGCGCAAGCGATCGTTTCCTGTCGTGGTTGCACTTATTCCTACGGATCGACTGTGGCTGTCGAAGACGTGTCATTTGAGGTGCGGCCGGGCGAGTTCACCGTGATACTCGGCCCGAACGGGAGCGGGAAATCGACCCTGCTCCGCCTGGTCCTGGGGCTGATCCGCCCTGACTCCGGAGCGGTCAGCTTATTCGGCCGGCCGGCGCACGAGTTCAACGATTGGCGGCGCATCGCATACGTCCCGCAGGTTGTCGAGGAGTTGAGCAGCAACTTCCCTGCCACCGTGGAAGAGCTGGTATCCCAGGGTGATTACCGTGGGTTTAGTCCAACTACCATATTCCGGCGCAGGGTGTCTGATGCTGTACTTGCTGCGATTGCGACGACCGGAATCGAGCCCCTTCGCCGGAGGCGTATCTCAGAGTTGTCCGTTGGCCAGCAGCAACGAGTGTTGATCGCCCGAGCGCTGGTCCGGGGGCCGGAACTACTCGTTCTGGACGAGCCGGTAGCGGGAGTTGATGCCGGTGGCCAGGAAGAGTTCTATTCACTGCTCCAGGGACAGGTCGGCATCGGAATGGCGGTGCTGCTCGTTTCGCATGATATCGGCGTGGCGTTGCGGGAGGCCACTACCGTGGCCTGCATCAACAGATCTCTCGTGTTCCATGGCCCGCCGCACGCGATCACCGGCAAAGAGCTGCACGATCTGTACGGACTCCCCATCGACATTCTCCTGCATGACGACGTTCATGAACACAGGCACGGACACAGGTGACACCGGGCAGTCCGAGGTAACGATGGCCAATGCTCAATCCACTTGATTTCGAGTTCATGGTCAGGGCGCTCTGGGGAGGGCTGATGGCGGGAGCGCTTGCGCCGGCACTGGGACTGTTCCTCTACCTGAGACGACTATCGCTTATCGCAGACACGCTGGCGCACGTCGCTTTCATGGGTGTGGCGATTGGACTCATCACGAACGTATTTCCGGTCGTGATCGCGTTGATTTCGACGGTCATAGCAGCCGCGTCCATCGAGTTCCTCAGGTCACGGCGACTGCTGCCGGGCGACGCCGCACTCGCCGTATTCCTATACTCGTCTCTGGCCGTGGCCGTAATCGTGATCGGCTTCTCGGACGGATTCAACGCCGATCTCTTCGGCTATCTGTTCGGAAGCATCCTGACCATATCGGATACTGACATCTGGTTGCTGGCGGGGCTTGCGGTCATCACCCTCGGATTCGTCGCCGTCTTTTTCTCAGAGCTGGCCCAGACCTCATTCCATGCCGATCTCGCGAGGACGAGCGGCGTACGCGTCGACTTGATCAACCTCGGACTGGCGGTCCTCACAGGGGCCACGATAACCCTCTCCATGCGTGTGGTTGGTGTTCTGCTCATCGGCGCCCTGATCGTGATTCCCGTAGTGGCGGCCCTGCGAATTACAACGGGGTTGAGACAGACGATCTTCGTGGCGATGCTGATGGGGATGGCGTCTTCGACCGGCGGGTTGCTCATAGCCTTCTATACGGACATGGCGCCGGGAGGCGCGGTGGTGATGACGGCTGTTGGCATTCTCATCGCCGCCACCATCTGGCGGTTGGGCGCCACACGCAAACCGCAGCCTCAATGAAGCAGCGCCTCCATGGACAGACAAGCGTCACATCGTTGACGGCAAGATAGCGGTGCGGTCGTTCACCGTCAATATGGCAGGTCAGGGCAGGGGAGCGCGGATAGACTTCGCACATATATGATCCCGACGAAAACGGGGCGGCCATTATGGCCGCCCCGTTGGCATACCGGCATCAGCCTTCGAGTTGCGCGGCGACCGCGTTTCGTTCCACGGCCTTTCTCTCACGGCGACGCCGAATGAAGGAAATGATTGCCATCGAACTCCCCATCACTACCCCTCCGCCCAGAGCATCAAGGATGTAGTGGTTGCCCGTGATGGTTATGGCCAGCAACGTCACCGCGGGGTACATGAGACCAACCACTTTGAGCCATCTGGGGCCCGCAGTGAAGAACATATATCCGAATATCAGCGTCCAGGCGAAATGGAGGCTGGGCATCGCTGCGAAGACGTTGTAGTAGTTGGCAAGCTCACGGCTCGCGTAGAAAGCGGGACCAAACGAGGCAATTGTGTCGACGAACGTTCCGGCCAGCATGCGCGGTGGCGCAAGCGGGAACAGGGCGAACATCACCAGGGCAACAACGAAACTGACCAGTATCACGTTGCGGTAGAAGAAATAGCGCTTCCGGTTCACCATGTAAAGGATGATCGCGGTCGTGATGATGATGGGCCAGAACGTGAATATATAGACCCAGTTGAAGAAGAGAATAACGGATTCGGCAGCATTTAGAGACCAGTTCTGCCAGGTGGGCTCCCAGAAAAAGCCGACGGCCTTTTCCAGTTCCACGACGCGCCGGGCATTCTCGAGGGCGACCGTGCGAACGTCCGAGAAGAATATCGCCCGCGTGTACATGTAGATAAAGTATGCGCTGGCAAGCAGCGCTAACTCTCTGAAATGCGGAAAGGCCCTGATCGCGAGCGCCTTCCTGCGCGGCGCCCTCAGCGCCTCAAAAACCATTGGCCTACGCCCCCCGCAGCCCTGGTTATTCCTCTGCAATCATGAGATGCGCCCGTTGTCCAGTCGGATGTCTCCGCTGACCCCAGAGAAACCCGGGGCAACCCGAAAACCCACGGGTGCAACTCAACTACTCTTCATTCCTCAAGCCTGGTTTCGACTCCGACGGGCTCCGCCTGCGGCTCGCCGGTCCCGTTACTGATGGCGACGATCTTACTACCGTTCGCAATTATCTTTCCCGCAGCCCGTGATCCAGATCCATTGCCGTTCATGCCGTTCAGTTGGACTTTGACAGAACTCAACACTGGCTGCGGCCTCGGGATATCGATCACTCCCCGGCCTTGACCAGCCGGAGTTTCGAGGTAGACCGGACAGTCCTGGCAGCCAACGTAGGTGGTGGGAGTGAACTTAGCGTCAAACAGACCCCTGGCGGCCATGTACTTCTCGTTGTTCTTTATCTCCTGGATGGGAGTTGTTTTTACATCACCAAAGTCGTCGGCCGCATCGGTCATATAGCAGCATGGGGCGAGGCCGCCGTCCCAGTTCACTACCGACGTCCGCCACAGTCGCCAACAGCGCGAGCCGGACTCCTTGTACGGGCGGTCTAGCGGATTCTCGTTGATGTACTCTGAGCGCCGGGGCAGCCACTTTTCCGCCACTTCGGGATTGTCCTCGCCCCACGGGAAGTCGACGCGCTTGAATATGATCGAGTCAACGCCGAGTTCGTCTGCCATCTTCTCGGCATCTTCCATCTGGTGCTCATTCTGGCGCATAACGATGAACTGCCATTCCAGGTAAGGGGTTTGCGAGCCCAGCGCCTTCTTGCGCTCTACGAACAGGCGAATGTTGTCGAGTACGCGATCGAGATGGCCTCCCACCCGGTACTGCTCATAGACCTCCTGCGTAGTGCCGTCGAGCGAGATGATCATCACGTCAAGGCCGGCATTAATGACGCTGTCGGCCTCATCAGCGGTCAGGGGCTTGTTGAGGTTGGTGCTGGTTATCGTCGCGATATTGTTCTGGTGCGCGTAGCCAATGAACTCGTGGATGCGCTTGTTCAAGAAGGGCTCGCCCCAGCTGTAGAGGGTCAACCAGATCGCGTAATCTTTGATCTGATCGATGGTCTGCTTGTAGAGATCAATGTGCATGATCCCTTTGTCGCGATTGACGGTGCCGAGTCCGGTATGGCACAGCGGGCATTTTAGCTGGCAGATATTTGTGGTATCGATCTCCCACTCATATGCGGTTCCCCCGATGCGCGGTTCCCCTGTTCGGAGCGCGAGCTCGATTCTGATGAGGTTGAAAAACTTCTTCCAGGCGAAGTAGCGAAACGCCAGTTTGGTTCTTTGCTGTCGGCGCTTGTCAGCCACGGAATTGACGACGCCCTTGTTCGCCAGGAAGCGCGTTTCGATCAAGAGGAAAATCCATGCGATCGGAACGCCGAAGAATCTTGACAATTGCCACTCCACTCTCAGTCCGCGGCACGTCGGGCACCTCGGGGAGGATGCTATCTGCTCCCAACTTGTATATCAATGTTCCCGCGCGTGAACATAGAGATTGTTCTGTTTGCGCCGGCGTCATGCCCCCGCCATTGGGGACAGCGCCGCGGGGGAGGGCGCCCTACGGAGCGAACGAGCGCACTACCATGTTGCGCGTGCATTAGACTCCGACGCCGATCGTCCCAGCCCACTGCCGCTTCCCACCGCAATCGTGCGGAGAATAATCATGAGCATCTCGGTCCCTGACACCGGACCTTCAAGCTGGAAATCGGCAATCGGCAGCCGCCTTGCCCGCGGCCTGCTCATTCTCCTCCCGGTTGGAATCACGTTTGCGATAGTTCAATTTGCGTTCGATACACTCGACGGGCAACTCCAGCCGGTCATCGAGGAGATATTCGGCAAAGAGGTCCGCGGGCTGGGCTTTCTGATAGTCCTGCTCATCGCTTTTCTGCTGGGCGCGTTCGGACCTCTTGCCATCATTCGCTATCCGGGCAGGTTGCTTGAACGCGGAATAAGGGGGCTGCCGGTAGCCGGCGGCGTCTACAGCGCTTCAAAACAGATAGCCGAATCGATGGGCGCCACGGAAGGCTCGCCCGGTTTACGCACTGTCGTCCGGGTCGAGTACCCGCGTCGCGGATCGTGGACGGTGGGGTTTCTCACGAAAACGGTGACCATGCACGATGACGAAGTAGTGGCGGTCGTCTACATGCCGTCAACGCCGCTCCCCAACACCGGATGGATGGTTTTGATTCCACTCGAAGACGTGGAGATCATGGACATGTCGACCCAGGAGGCGATGCAGTTCATATTGACCGGCGGCATCGTTTCGCCCGACCGCATCGCCTGCCGGCCAATCACCGAGGCGGATTTAAATATTTGAAAATCTGGGCGAGAGGTCTGGAAGTGGCGTAGACGTAGTTTGAACACGCTGAGATGCTCTTCTAACGCTCTTCGACAAGCTCAGGTCAAGCGACACCCGGCGACCCTGGTCACCACGTTTTCCCTAATGGGTTTTGTCGAGAAATCACGTCAGGTTGCCCCTGTTCGACGATGACTTTCGTATTCGCGGTGAAAAACAGCCCGCCACGAAACACGACATTTCCGGGGATTTTGTTGGGTGGGCCTTGAAGCCCACCGACCCGGCTTGCAAATGGGACAATGGAGCTCATCACGCCAGTCGATTAGGAATTCTGGTGCGATTCGACGAGCAATCGTTCTCCCCTGGGTCAAAACGAGGTCAATCTGGCTCCCCCGCTGTCAATTCGCCGTACACCTCAATCTCTACCGCGCCTGTGTTGCCGCCGCTGCTGTCCAGCGTCTCGAAGCGCAGACGACGGGCCGTGAGCTCGGTGTCGAAGTAGAACACGCGGCCAGCACCCCCGAGTTCGAACGGCCCCGCGGTCTCCCCGCGATCGGTCACAACCTGAAAAGTCGTCACTTCGGCGGAGGTTCCCATCGTTCGCGTCCAGAATCCAACTGCGCTGACACGAATTTCAGACGCTAGCTCGATCTCGATCCAAGCATCGTTGCCGTCGCCGTCGGACGACCATTCTGTATGAGGGTCGCCATCTATCGCTTTGTCTGCCCCAAACGCCGAGCCGTTTGTGCCACTTGCGTAGTTCGAGCTGACGGCCGATACCCGTGCACCGGTTGACAGACTTGCCATGTTTTCGCCGCGGTCGCCGGCGACGTCGAATCGCGTCGCGGATGCGAATGGCTTGTCGGGGTCAACCAGAAACCAAGAGAGGAATATGGCGTCGGAGTCGGACGGATTTCGCTTCTGGACAGCCGTCTCCGGCACCACGCCCTCGAATTCGCCCGGGACCATCATGGTCTCGCCGATCAAGGCATTTTCGTAATCAATCTCGCCTGAAAGTTGGTAGATGAACTCGGGGCCAGGGTGAGTATGAACACTGGTCTGTCCGCCTGGGGGCACGCGAACCAGGACGAACGTGCCCAGAGGCTGATCCGGTATGCCCTGAAGAACCTTGCTCTGAAATAGTTGCCTCGCATCGACGACACCGGGCGGGAAACTAGCGCCTTCTGCGGCAAGTCGGATCTCCCACAGGATCGCATCGCCGCCCATACTGGCGTGACTGTGGTTCGCCGCGGCCGGCACCCACGTGCCGGCGCCCTGCGGCACCGAGACGGGCTGCCCGTTCAACGTCAACGTGTGACTACCCGCAAGAGCGTAGACGAACGCGAACTCGTGTGAATGCTCGACAACCTGACCTGGGGTCAACCGAATCTCGTGGGCGAGCCAGGTAACGCTGTCCCCAGGGGTGATTTCGAAAGCCACCTGGGCCAGCAGAGTGGTCGCAGCGTTGCCACCGAGAGCGCTCCCGCCCATGGAGATTTCGCCGGCGGGGGTCGACGCGGCGCTCGTGGGCGGGGCCACCCGGGACGCCGAACCTGCCCCCGGTGTCGATATGGGCACTTGCGGGACCGGAGTGGCTGTTTCGACCTGTCCGATTGTGCCACCCCCACCGCCACACGCCACAGCCAGGGCCCAGACTGCAGCCGCTGCTGTCAGTATCGACGCACGGCCGTGTGGAAGGTCGATGTGCACAAGCATCAGGCGATCTTACCGCAGGCCACTGTTCCGTAATCACATGTTTATGGGCCTCCCCGAAATCTGGCCGATTTCTCTCGCGAACTCCCCGGGGGTTTTCGGGCTACCCAAGCCCGATGGTGGCGGCGTGTCGGACGGTATTGGCTAACGTTCAAGCGAGTGATCATGGCTGATCATGATATTAACCAAGGGCCCCCGGACAGTTCGCTTTCGGAGGGATCCGGGAGTCGCCAAGCGATTCGGCATATTCCCGCGGCCGCCACCGTCTTCGGGGTACTTTTCACCGCCATTGCCGTGGCGGCTTTATTCGCTCCGATTCCCTGGCCTGCGAAGTTGGCGCTCGCAGGCGTCGCCCTGGGGTTTCTATTCTTCCTCATCAACTGGTTCGCAAGATGGGCCTCTGCGGCCCCGCCTGGTAGTGACCCGAGGTACTGGGAAGTACTTGCCAAGTATGGGGAGGTGTGGGGCGACAGCGAACATTACAGGTCCGTAGTGGACCTTAGAAAGCTCGAGTCAATTAAAGACCCATTGCGGCCAGGTGATCGAAGCGATCGAACTGGAGCCAAACTGGCGCGAACGCGTCTTGCAACGGATCAACGCTCACGATGAGATAGCCAGGGTACGAGACGAGCGGGACCGCGTCTCGGACCGGCTCAGACGGCTCGGTACGGCCCAGGTAGATGGCCTGTTCTCTGAACAGGAATACCGCCGTCACAAGCGTGCCCTGGAGTCTCAACTCGAAACGCTCGCGATCCCGGAAATCGACTCGGCTTAGGAAGCCGGCCGTCTGGTAGAGTGCCTGCCCGCGTTGTGGACAACCGCGACACTCGATGAACGCCATGATCTCGCGACCAGCATACTCGATGCGGTGTACCTCGATCTGGGTGAAACGAAGTCGGTGTTGGCGATCAAGCCGAAGCCGCCATTCGCGGCTGTTTTTAGCAGCGCCGCAGCACGAGCAGGATCGGGAGTTGAACTGCTCTT
The DNA here is from genome assembly GCA_022567135.1 of Chloroflexota bacterium. Lineage (GTDB taxonomy): Bacteria > Chloroflexota > Dehalococcoidia > Lucifugimonadales > Lucifugimonadaceae > UBA1151. Next base: position 764 of record JADFHP010000045.1, on the reverse strand, counting down.
AAAGGAGAAACCCCCGGCGAAAATGCCGGGGGCTGGGCCAGATTTGTGTTTCTGGTGGAGACGGGGGAGGGAGTGCTGTTCACTATTTGCAAAACTCGCTGACGGTGAGTATCCCCGGTTCTTAGAGGCCTCCGAACTGGGCGTTGGACGGGGAGATCGAGCAGAGTCGAACTCGGCCGCAAACACAGACACGCGGCCGCATATTCAAAGTTAGTTATCAGCCTGGTCACGTGATTGGTGGGGGTCGGGCGAGACCCGTAAGGACAATATCAAGGGTCTATTGATTCGGGGACCGATCTCGTCGGCCCGCGTGTGTCCTGCTACTACGGCCAATCGATAGGTTCGACTGTTCCGAAGTTGGAGGCCACTGCGGAGATGTCCATGATGTCGACCACTCCGTTGCCGTTGATATCGACGATGCGGCCCTGGCCGTCTACGCGCCCCACTACGACATCTCCGAATGATGCCGCGACGATGCTGATGTCTCTGATGCTCACAACGTTGTCGCCATCAACCAGACCGCCTCTAAGCTCAACAGGCGGCAGCGCGATTGGCGCGTTTGTGACGATCAATCCCAGCTTCACCGCGAAGATGAATCCAGGTGCCGACGCAACCAGGTCATAAGAGCCCGCCGGTACTGGGTCGAAGCTGAAGCTTCCGTCAGCAGCGACCACAACGGTTGTTGAGGCTCCGCCGCCGGATGGGGTCAGCGTGACGGTTGGTCCGATCGCTACGAATGTTGACGTAGACATCACCCCCTGGAG
>JADFHP010000044.1 GCA_022567135.1 Chloroflexota bacterium | reverse complement strand
GGTCGAGCCATCGGGCCGGTAGGTGTGGTCATGCTGGCGTTCGTCTTCATGGCTGACGAACGTTTTAGCCGCGCTGCCGAAGATGACGCTGGCGCGGGCGCCGTACCTGCCGTTGCCGAAGTTGTGGGGGACCGACTTCACGCCGGTGCCTTCGAGCCGGCGTTCGATCTCCATCCATCCTGCGAATCCGTGGCCGACGATGTCTGGCTGGTAGCCGTCGATGAGGCCCTGATCGATCAGGTCCTGGAAGACGGGCGAGATGGGATTACGGTCGACCTCGCCGCAAACGAGCATTGAGTCGGGGGCATGGTTTGCCTGCATCTCCCGCATCTGCCGGTAGACGTCGATGCTGGCTGTGACCATCTCCTCGAACCAGAAGATACTTGCGGACGCGGTCTCCGCGAAGAAGTTATCGAGCAGATCCATGCGGCCGTCATAACCGAAGTTTGCATCTACCAGGAGGGTGAACTCGGGGCCGACGGCGTCGCGTATAGCCAGGACGACATCGGCGTCGCGGCGCATGCCGTCTTCGGGCAGCATCCAGCGGCCGCCGCGGCCTGTTTTTATCTTCATCTGCCGGTAGCCTGCGGCCTTTGCTTCAGCGGCTTCCTCTGCGCATCTTGCCGCGCCTTTTTCGGGATCCAGAATGTCTTGAAAGTACATAGTCGTGTCGTATGCGGGGACGAGATCGCGGGTGCGGCCGCCGAGCATGTCGACGCATGAGATGCCGCGTGCGCGGCCGACGAGGTCGAAGGCGGCGTTGGTGAGCCAGGGGTGGTCCCTGAAGGCCCGCGCAACGCTCTTGCCGACGCCGGTTACGCGGTCGCCGTCCAGGGTCAGCAGCTCGTCTGTGGTGCGGCCAATCAGGGCCTCTTTCAGCGTGTCTACCAGCCCTGCAACACTGCCATCCGGGCCTCGCATGAAGCGGGTGGCGATGGTGAGGCCTTCCAGTCCGGAATCGGTATGGGCGCGGACCAGCCACTCTGAGTGGGTGAGGCCGATGTTATCGCCATAGGCGTTCTTGCCGACCTCTTTGCGGTAGGCAACGGAAATGTGCGTAACGCTGACCCGGTTGATCTGTTCTGAAGCCACGATCTTCTTTCCGACCGGTTTTTGTACGGCATCCGCAGTGTGTCTGGCCGGCGGATGTTGTGCCGGGCGGATGATAGCGCTTTACGGCGCGGGGCGCGGCGGTGGTTAGAAGAAGTCCGATCCCATGACGTCGACGGTGTTGTCGAATTCGAACGATTCGATCTGCGGGTCGGTTGAGGCGTGCATGACGATTCGCTCACCCCGGACGGCGAGGCGCTTGAAGCTCCCGCCGACGGTTTCGCCGGGCTCGAGGCTGGCGAGGTGTATGGGCTCAAGGGCCTGAACGCCGGTTGGGTCGAGGTGGATGGTAGTTGTGATCGTGATGTCCAGCGCCCGGCCGGGGCCGTTGTTGGTTATCGACCACTGCCATGAGGCGATGCCGTCTTCGGAGATGGGGGCGTTGACGGCAAGCCTGTCCATCGTCAGGTCGTGGACCAGGACGTCGACCACTTCGCGGCTCAGGCTGTTGTTTTCCTCGTCCGCCTCCGGGATGGTCTCATCCGGGTCGACTAGGAAGAGAAGCGACTGGACGATGGCCGAATTGAGGTCGAGGGTGACTTTCGCTTCGGTGCCGGCGAACAGAAGGGGTATCCGCACGGAGCCCACTTCGCTGCCGGTGTTGGTGTCGATCATGGCCACCCTGGTTACTCGTATCGGGTTGCCGCCGCCGCTGTTCCTGACGGTGATTATCCAGCTAAAGCCCTGGCCTTTTTCGACGTCATACCGATTTGGCTCGAGTTCTGTGATTTCCAGATCGGGGAGGAAGATGTCGACCATCTCTACTGTGGCCGAGTTGTTGTCTGAGCTGACTTCTCTTCCGGATTCGGGCTCTATCTCGAAGGTGAGCGTCTCGCCGATCTGAGCGTTTCGCCTGAATTTAGCCACGATCGCTCCTCCCATCGGGATGCCGGGCAACAGCGCTTCATGGATTAACGTCGCGGTGTCGCCAGCGTCGATGGAAGACAGGACGCGGAATCTGAAAATTCCGCCGTCACCGGGGCCGGAGTTGCCGATCGTTGCGACCCACTCGACCGGCTCACCGGGAAGCGGGTTGGCGGGCTGTGGTTCGACCGAGTCGAGCGTCAGGTCGGGGCGGAGGGCCGTTCGGGTGGAGATGTCGTCGGTTGCGTTGTTGTCCTCGTCCGCCTCGTCGATCAGAGCGCTCGAATCGACTGCGAATGCGATCAGACCATCGACGGTGGCCGTGACCTGGAAAGTACGGGTTATCTCTTCGCCGCGAGCGAGCACGGGGACCACGGCGGTTGCGATCACTTCATCGGTGGCGGCGTCGATGAGGGTGACCGATGTGGCGTCGTGTGTGTCGCCGGGCCCGGGGTTGCGGACCGTCACCGACCAGTCGATCGTCTGGCCGGGGGATGCGTCGGTGATTTCTGCCGCGTGGGCCGCGATGAGGAGGTCGGGGAGCATATAGTCGCCGAGGGCGACGGTGTACGAGTTGTTCTCGAAATTCTCATCGGCCGTCGCCTCGTCGCCGTCAGATCCGGCAACGAAAGTGAGGAACTCACCGGGGATGGCGTTGCGGTTCACGACGGCGCTGAACGAGCTGCCGGGCTCGATGGCCGGCATGCGGACTTCTTGCACCAGAAGCGCGGTGCCGGCTGGCGTGGAGTGGGCGAAGACGCTCAGGTTAAACGCTTCCGCCGGGCCATGGCCGGTGTTTTCGACCCTGACCTTCCAGGCGATGCTCTGGCCGGGGTTCGCCAGCACGGGAGTTGGAGAGACTTCGCTCAGGACCAGGTCGGGTGGCGCGGATGCAGCCGGTGGCGCCGGTGTCGGCGCCAGAGATGCTCCCGGGGGTTCTTCGGAAGTTGAGGCATCGCCGTCTTCGGTACTTCCGATTTCTGGGGATGTCTGATCGATGTCCTGATCAGGCGCGATCGCCACGGGCGGTGAAGTGAGGGTTTCTGTGCCGGAGAAGGTGCTTGAAATGGAGTGGCTCTGCTCGATACCCGGCGTTGTGACCTTTGCTTCGGCGATGGCGGTGGCGGCTATGGCCAGGCCGGGTGCGGCGCCGGCCGAGGAGAAGATCGCCGGGCGCGAATTTTCCGCCTTTCGCCCGGATTGCCGGTCCGGGTCGGCGGCACTGGCTCGCCCGCGTTCGGCACGATCGATAATTCTGGATTCCAGTCTCTCCGCCCAGTTGAGGGTGGCGGCTTTGGAGGTGGCGTTGGGACCACCGGAGTCCGCGGCGACGCGTGCGATGACGTTATCGACGCGGAAGATGGCCACCCAGCCATCGCCGTCCGGGGCGATGACTCCGCGATCGCCGAGTTGGACCGGCTCGCCAGTTTCACTTGCTGACAGGGCGGTGAGGGCGTCGTTGAGCGCCTGCTCTGCGGCCCTGGCGGATTCGAATCTCTCGACGAGGGCTGAGACGGCGTTGCCGGACGGGTCGGAGTCGGTCGCCAGGAGTTGCAGGAGGGCATCGCCATCGCCAAACGATTCGATGTTCCAGTCTGCGGGGAAGTCGGACTCGTCGAAATTGAGGTCTGCGGCCGCGCTTATGACGGCGTCGATGATTCGCTCAGTGACGGTTTGCGGCCGTGTTGCTCCTGGAGTGGACTGGGTGTCGCTGAGTTGGCCGCAAGCGGTTATTGCGATCAGGAAGAGAAGCAGGCCTGTCGCGCGTGAGACTGCTATGCGGGGGCGGTTTCGGAACATGATTCGTACTTGGTCGCGTAGGTGTGACGGCTAATGGGGGCATGAGTCTGTATCTGCAGGCTATGTGTCGCACTAGTGTGCGTGAATGGTCCTTTCAGACCAGTCTCGATCCGTCTGAGGCGGGGGGATTGGAGCGCGGGAAGCATCGCGGCAGAGTCGGGTTTTCGATTATTGAGTCACGTTAGTGGTGGTCAGGCACGGTCCTTCGGCGGACCTCAGGAAGTCATTAAGGGCACCTCAGGGCGGGTATAGCGAAGGGTCGGGTAGGGATTCAGGCGGAAGCCAGAATGACGATATTGATGCGTGGGGTGAGCTCAGTCGAGCTGGCGGAGTTCGGTGACGAGGTCGGAGACTGATGATTTGGCGTCGCCGAAGAACATGGATGTGTTATCGAGGTAGAAGAGGTCGTTATCGATGCCGGAGAAGCCGGTTGCCATTGAGCGTTTCAGGACGATAACGGCTCTTGCCTTGTCGACATCAAGAATGGGCATGCCGTAGATGGGGCTTTCCGGGTCGGTGCGGGCGGCCGGGTTGGTGACGTCGTTGGCGCCGATTACGACCGCGACGTCTGTGCGCACGAACTCGGGGTTGGACTGGTCGAGGTCGAGGAGCTGTTCGTATGGGACGTCGGCTTCGGCGAGAAGGACGTTCATGTGGCCGGGCATTCGGCCGGCGACGGGGTGGATGGCGTATTTGACGGAGATGCCGCGGTCCTGCAGCAATCCGGCAAGCTCTTTGACGGCATGCTGGGCCTGCGCGACGGCGAGGCCGTAGCCGGGGACGAACATGACGGATTGGGAGTAGCCGAGGATCATTGCGACGTCTTCAGCGGTGGCGGACCTGTATGGCCGCTCGCCGGGCGTGCCTGCGGCGTCGGCGACGGTCGCGGTGGCTCCGAATCCGCCGAATATGACGTTTGCGAGTGAGCGGTTCATCGCCTTCGTCATGATCCGGGTGAGGATGAGGCCGGATGCGCCGACGAGGGCGCCGGCGATGATCAGGATGTTGTTTTGCAGCACGACGCCTGCGGCCGCGGCGGCGATTCCGGAGTATGAGTTCAGGAGGCTGATGACGACGGGCATGTCTGCGCCGCCGATTGGGATGACGAGCAGGACGCCAAGCAGGACGCTGAGCAGGCCGACGGCGAGGAATATCTCGGGTTGGTTGGGTTCGACTACGAGCCAGGCCGAGAGGCCGATGATGGCGATGAGGATGAGGGCGTTGACGACGTTCCGCAGGGGCAGCAGGACGGCGCGCGATGTGACGATGCCCTGGAGTTTTCCGAATGCGATCAGGCTGCCGGTGAGCGTGAGTGCACCGAGGACGGTGCTAAACAGGGCGATGATGGCTACGTCTAAAGGCACGTCGCCCAAATCGACCGAGCGGATTAGCTCGGCGGCGGCGACGAGGGCTGAGGCTGCCCCGCCGAAGCCGTTGAGCACGGCCACCATCTGGGGCATGGCGGTCATCTTCACGGTGCGGGCGATGACTATTCCGATGACCGCGCCGATGGCTATGCCGATCGCAATCCACTCGTACTCGATGATGTCGCGGCTGACGAGCGTGGCGACGATGGCGATGAGCATGCCGAGTGCGGAGAGGCGGTTGCCCTTGCGCGCGGTGCGCGGCGAGCCGAGGTATTTGAGGCCCAGGATGAAGAGGATTGCGGCGACTATATAGAGGCCGTTTATGAGATCGAGGAAGCCCTGGTCGCTCACCGCTTATCCCCTGGGTCTTGCGGGGAGTCGGAAGGGGATCCTGCCTTCGGCCGGCGTTGCTGGGATTCGCGGCTGCGGAACATCCGGAGCATGCGGTCGGTTACGAGGAACCCGCCGACAACGTTGACTGTGGCGAGGGCGACTGCGCCAGTGCCGAGGACTATTCCGAGGTCCGAATGGCCGCGGCCGGCAACGATAACTGCGCCGATGAGGACGATTCCGGAGATGGCGTTGCTGCCGGACATCAGCGGCGTATGGAGCGTTGGCGGGACCTTTGTTATCAGTTCATAGCCGACAAAGAAGGCGACGACGAAGATGGTTACCGAGATGAGGAGTGGGTCTGGCGTTAGCATATTTTTGCCCTAGGTTGCCTTCTCTTCAGGTTTTTCAGGCGTCTGGGATGGGATGAGCGAATCCTGGTCGCCGAAGACGACTCGGCCGTCGTGGGTGATGCAGGATAGGCGGACGACTTCATCGGTGAAGTCGAGGTTCAGGCCCTCGTCGCCGATGATCAGGTCGAAGAGCGCGTTCAGGTTGCGTGAGTACATCTGGCTGGCATGTAGCGGCATGGAAGCGGGGATGTTGAACGGGCCGTGGATTGTGACGCCGTGGATTTTTACCGTTTTTCCGGGGTCGGTGAGCTCGCAGTTGCCGCCGGTCTCGGCCGCGAGATCGACGATGACGCTGCCGGGCTGCATGGCTTTGACGGCATCGGCGGTTATCAGGAGGGGGGCGGGGCGGTTGGGGATGGCGGCGGTTGTGATGATGACGTCTGAGGCGGCGGCGTGTTCTGCGATCACGGCGCGCTGGCGTTCCTGCTCGTCCTCGCCGAGTTCTCTGGCGTAGCCGCCTTCGGCCTGGGCGTCTGCGGCGGGTGTTTCGACGAACGTTGCGCCGAGGCTCTCTACCTGCTCTTTTGTGGCGGCTCTGACGTCGAATGCCTCGACTATCGCGCCTAATCGGCGCGCGGTGGCGATGGCCTGAAGACCTGCGACGCCTGCGCCGAGGACGAGCACGCGGGCGGGCGGGATTGTCCCGGCCGCGGTCATCATCATGGGCAGAAATTTGCCGATAGTGTCGGCGGCCATGAGGACGGCCTTGTATCCGGCGAGGGATGCCTGGGAGGAGAGGACGTCGGCACGCTGGGCGCGTGCGATGCGGGGGATGAGTTCCATTGAGAACGCGGTGAGGCCCGAACTGGCGAACTGCTTCAGGAGGTCTTCACTGGCGGCGGCGCGAAACATTCCGGCGATGACTGTGCCGGAGGGCAGCAGGCCGAGGGTATCCGCGGAGGGCGGTCCGACGAGGGGCAGGAGATCGACGCTGGACAGCGCGGCAGAAACGTCGGGCGCGATGGCGGCTCCGGCGTCTTCGTAAGTTGAGTCAGGGAATCCGGCGGCGTCACCGGCTCCGGACTGGACCTTGATGGCGTGTCCGGCCCGTGAGAGGCGGCCGACTGTTTCGGGGACGAGGGCGACTCTTGTCTCGCCATCGGCCTGTTCCGTCAGGACAGCGAATTTCATACGGCGCTCAATGATAGTTCTTTCGATGCTCTGGCGGCCGTTGTGCTGCGTGGAATTCCTTTGTACTGGGGCTGGCCCGGGCTCTTCGTGTCTGGATAAGGGAGCGTTGCGGGAGTAGGCTGAGGCCCGTTTCGGGTCGGGTGATGCGTGGCCTGACAAATACGCCGGATGAAACGAGGAAATCGCTGCAGTGAAGATCACATCTATCGATGCCTTTGCCATCAAGATGGAGGCTGGAACGCACGGCAACGTTCGCGGGGGAAATCAGCCGGATCGCGATGAATTCGGAAGCTATTTCATAGCGAAGGATTCCTGGACGTCGATCTACTCGCAGCATCACGAGACGTGTGTGGTGCGGATCGAGACGGACAACGGGCTGGTGGGCTGGGGCGAGGGGCAGGCGCCGGTATCGGGCCGGGCGGTCAAGGCGATCATCGAGGATCTATGTGCGCCGGTTTTGATGGGGCGCGACCCGTTCGATGTCGAGTATCTGTGGTATCGGATGTATAGCTCGATGCGGGAGCGGGGCCACATAACGGGGTTTTTCGTGGACGCGCTGGCGGGCGTCGACCTGGCGCTGTACGACCTGTTGGGCAAGGCGACTGAGAAGCCGGTGCACAAGCTGCTCGGTGGGAAGTTCCGTGACACGGTGAAGGTTTACGTGGGGATGAGCGGGAGCGAGCCGGAGGCGGTGGCCGAGACTGCGAGGGAGCATGTCGGGTATGGCTACCGGGCGCTCAAGCTGCATCTGCGTGCGCCGAATCCTGAACTGCTTGCAATTGCGGCCGCGGTGCGGGAGACGGTGGGGCCTGAGATAACGCTGATGGTGGATGTGCACACAACGCGTGACGTGTCTGGCGCAATTGAGCTTGGGCGCGGTCTGGAGGCGCTTGGGGTGCGCTGGCTGGAGGCGCCGACGGCGCCGGAGGGGGCGCGCAATCATGCCGAGATCGCGCGCGCGCTGGATATGCAGGTGGCGACGGGCGAGTGGCTGCGGACGACGTGGGAGTGGCGGCAGTGGATCGATTTGCGGGCGTTTGATGTTGCAATGCCGGATATCGCCCGCACGGGGCTGTCAGAAGGGAAGCGGATCTCGGCGCTTCTGGACTCTTACAACATGCCGATCGCGCCGCACGTTGGCGGGGGCGGGATTCTATCGGTTGCGGCGTCCGTTCAGTATTCGGGTGCAATTCCTAATTTTCAGATACTTGAGCATTCGCACAAGGCGCATGAGCAGAAGGCGCGGATTGCGGTGAGGTTCCCGGAGCCGGTGGACGGGGAGTTTGTGCTGGATGATGTGCCGGGGCTGGGGGTTGAGGTGGACGAGGCGGCGGTTGAGCGGTATTCCGTTGAGTAAGAATTCGTAGCGTTGCTAATCGTCATAAGTGGTCCAATCGGAGCGGGCAAGAGTACCGTTGCCCAACTTCTCGGTGACCTGTTCCGGGCAGACGGGCACTCGGCGGCTGTAATCGACCTGGACGAGATATACCTGATGATGAGCGGCAAGCCGATGGCTGATCCGGCTATATGGATGAGAGCGCGGCGCTCCGCAGCCGGACTGGTCGATTCATTTTTTCGTTCGGGAGTCGAGGTAGTGATTCTGGAGGGCTCGTTCTGGGACCGGGCAGAGCGCGACGGCATCCTCGATCATCTTTCCTGGCATGGAGAGCCGCATTTTGTGACGTTGCTGGTTTCCTATGAGGAAGCGTTGCGGCGTGTGCGCGGAGATGCGACCCGAAGGGCATCGCGCGAGCCATGGTACTTGCAGAGGAACCTCGCTAATTTCGACACGAGGTGGGGCGCTGCGACTCACAGTGACCTTGTGTTGGACTCGTCGGCCCAAACCGCTGATGAGCTTGCGACGGCCATCGTCGAATCGGCGGTTGAATGGCGTTGAATAAAATCGAGCAGGCCGACTGATGACCGGACGCCGGTTTGAGTGGGTTGGGCGGGATGTTGGGATCATAATCTTTGCGCGCGGCTTGCGGGCCGCGGGCATGGGGATTCTGATTGTCCTGGTGGCGCCTTATCTGGACCTGATCGGGTTCAGTACGCCTGAGATTGGGCTGGTTTTTACACTTAGCCTGATTGGCGGGATGGCGCTCTCTTTGCCGGCGACGTTTGTTGGCGATCTGATCGGGCGGCGACGGCTGTTCGTGATTTTGAGCCTGATCACGTCTGTTGCGGGGCTGGCGCTGGCTTTCACGGACCAGTATGTGCTGCTGGCCGCCGGGAGTTTTTTCGGGGCCTACGCGGCGACCGGGATGAATGTTGGGCCGCTACTGCAGTTGGAGCAGACGTCTCTGGCGGAGGTATCGCCGGACAGACACCGGACCTCGGCCTTCGCTTATCTGGGGATCTTCTCTTCGTCGGCACGCGGGCTTGGGAACCTTGCCGGGGCTTTGCCGCCGCTGATCGTGATCGTGTTGGGGGCGGGCGAGGTCGATTCGTTCAAGCTGGTGTTTGGCCTGTACGCCGCGCTCAACTTGATTGCCACGGTGACGTATCTGTTTTTGACGCCGGCGGTGGAGGCGAAGTGGACGGGTGAGCGGCATGCGGTGAATCCGCTGCGCACGAAGTCGACGCGGCGAATCGTGGGCCTGAGCCTGTTATTCGGGGTGGACTCGGCGGCGGGCGGGATGATCGCAGACACGTTCATCTCACTGTGGCTGGTGAAGAAGTTCGATATGGGCGTTGAGGTGATCGCCGGGGTTTTCGTGGCGGCGCAGGTGCTGAACTCGGTGTCGCTGTGGGTTGCGACCTGGCTGGCGGCCCGGTGGGGGCTTCTTAATACGATGGTGTGGACGCAGGTGATCGCGAACGGGTTTGCGATCGCGTTCGCCTTTTCGCCGTGGGCGTGGCTGGCGGTGACCCTGTGGCTGTTCAGGGCGTTCTGGAACGAGATGGATGTGCCGACGCGGCAGTCGTACTCGATGGCGGTGGTGTCGTCCGAGGAGCGGATGGCGATGGCGGGGGCGGCGAACGCGGGACGATCAGGGATGCGGATACCAAGCCCGGCGATTACGGGTGCGTTGTGGGCGTCGTCGATGAATGCGTCGCCATTTGTGATCGCGGGCGTGGTGAAGCTGGGATACAACATCGCGTTGTGGCGGATGTTCCGCGGCGTGGTGCCACCCGAGGAGGCACCAGATGTCTCTGGACCAGATGTCTCTGGACTACATCGGGATTGAGGCGTTGATGGCCGAGACGGGGTGGGTGCCCGCGGGGAGTTCGGTGAATTCGTATGGGCGGGGCTCGCCCCGCCTGCCACGCATCGTTGAATACCCAGGGTTCGGGAGACACAAGCGTCTCCCCTACGTGATTGGGCCAGCGGTGGTCGGATACGATAGCGAGGAGGTTCGGATCCGGAGGGCGGAATATTATTTCGTAGAGGCGGGGCTTGCCCCGCCCGCCACGCGTCGTTGAACGGCCAGGGTTCGGGAATCGCAGGCGGCTCCCCTACATCGGGAACGGGCTGTTGGCGAGCATGGATCGGAATAAGACGCTCGGCGGTCGCACAGGACGCCGGGCGTTCGTTTTTAGCCTCAGGTTTGGGAGCGCCAGATGTCTAAGGTCAGGGTCGGGTTTATCGGGGCTGGACGGATTGCGGATCTTCATGCCCGAGGGTATTCGGATAACCCGACTGGCACACTTTTCGCGGTGGCCGACACATCTTCCGGGCGAGCGGATGCGCGGGCTGATGAGTGGGGAGCGGACAGGTCGTACGAAGACTATCGGGAGATGCTCGCCGATCCGGATGTTGATGCCGTAGAGATACTTTTGCCTCATTTCCTGCATAAAGAAGTTGCGATCGCGGCGCTGGAGGCGGGCAAGCATGTCTCTCTGCAGAAGCCGATGGGGGTGAATCTGGAAGAAGCCGATGCGATCGCAGAAGCCGCGGCCAAGGCAGACGTCCTGTTCCGGGTGTTCGATAACTTTCTCAGCTACGAGCCGTATCGGTTCGCGAAGCGGTTGATCGATGAGGGCGAGATCGGCGACCCGCTGACGTTCCGTGTGAATGTGGTGAACGGAAACCGTGCCGGCGGATGGGATGTGCCCGACGAGTCGTGGGAGTGGCGCTTCGATCCCTCTCAGAGCGGCGGGCCGCCGGCAATTCTGGATCACGGAGCGCATCTGGCGGCATCGATCTACTACTTCATGGGGCCGGTGGAGCGCGTGCACACGTTCAACGATTTTCATGACGGCACGACGCGCCCGTACGGCGGCGCTCCGGCGATGATTAGTTTCAAATTCTGTTCGAGGGCGCGCAGAGATTCGGGTCGTGGGCGATGACCTATTCACCGGATCTGCAGGTTCCGACCGATTACTATCCCGGCGAGGAGATGATCGAGATTGTCGGCTCGCGCGGCATGGTGTGGATCAACCGTTGTTCGGCGAAGTTGCTGGACGCGCCTCCTGTGAGCCTGTATCGCGATGGGAAGACCCGGCACTTCGAGGAGATGGAGGTGGATTGGGGCGACTCGTTCCGCGTCGGTGGCGAGGAGTTCACGGACGCGATTGTGAACGGGGGCGAGATCGCGATGTCGGCGGAGCTGGCGCGGGCGGTTCTGGCATTTCAGCGGGCCGCGATCTTATCTGCGGAGGAGCATCGTGAGGTGGCGGTGTCGGAGATGGGGTGATCGGGTGGTGGCGTCGTTCGCGCCTCTTCGACACCTTCGAAGCTCAGGACAAACGGCTCAGGATGGCGGGCTGCCGCCCGGGGTCACAGGGCGCGTTCATGTAGCCGACCGGTGGCGTGGCACCGAGTCAAGCTAGTCCTCAGGGTCCGGGTAGCCGCCGTAGCCGCAGAGCATCCCGCCATCGACGATCAGTTCCGTACCGGTGATGTACGCGGCCTCGTCCGATGCCAGGAATAGCACGGCGTACGCGACATCGATGGGCTCGCCTTTTCTGCGGAGGGGAATCATGCGGATCAATCGGTTCGCTCTGGGACTCGCCGAGGCAGGGGCACCGAACGCCGCGGCGGACCTCATGGGCGGCATGACGCCGGGGTGGACGGAGTTCACTCTTATGCCGTCCGGGCCATGCTTGAACGCCATCGCCTTGGTGTAGATGCGAACGCCGCCCTTCGACGCGAAGTAGCCGGGGTGACCACCGGCACTTCCGACGAAGCCCGAGATCGACGAGATGTTCACGATGGTGCCGGCGCCAGAGTTTTTCATCACCGGAAGTACCGCGCGGGTGCCCAGATAGACGCCGTTCAGGTTCACATCAAGCAGTTTCTGCCAGGCGTCGAAATCGTCGTCATCTTGAACGAATGATGAACTCAGGCCCGCGTTGTTTACGAGGATATCGAGGGCTCCGAACTTATCGAGGGTCTCATCGACGAGCGAATTCCACGCCTGTTCGCTGGTGACGTCGGTGTGGACATAGTGACCTTCGCCGCCCGATTGAGCGATCTCTTCGACGACCGCCTCCCCGAGATCGTCGGTCAGGTCGGCGACGACCACTTTGCAGCCCTCGCGGGCGAACAGTCTGGCTTCCTCGGCGCCCATGCCACTGGCGGCCCCTGTGATGATCGCGGTCTTCCCTTCGAGTCGCATGGCTTTCAGCCCCCCGCATCGATATCTGCTCACGAAGCCCGCCCGTGTGCGGCCAAAGCGTCGCCCACCTTACTGCTTTTCTGCGCTATAGTGCGCGCCAATTGCCAGTCGTGAACAGTCCCGCTCGTGCGGGCCGTGCAGGAACTCAATATGAAGTTCGGTCAGTTCGAGATCATCAGGTGGCACCCAGACGTCTCCATTCCGCAGAGCATCAGTGATGTGATGGAGAAGATAGAGCTGGCCGATGAGCTTGGCATGGACGAGATCTGGCTGGGGGAGCACCACTTCTCCCGTCATGGCCTGGTGTCCGGGATCTTCTCGATGCTGGGCAACCTTGCCCAGCGCACGAAGAACGCGCGAATCGGCAGTGCAGTTGTCGTATTGCCCTGGCACAACCCCATCATGGTGGCCGAAGAAGCGGCAACGATCGACATCCTGTCCGGCGGGCGATTTACGCTGGGCATCGGCGCCGGTTACCAGGCCCAGGAATTCCGTGCCCTCGGGGCGAATATCGAAGAGTCTCGGCAGCGGTTCCGGGAGTACGTGGACGTCATACAGAAATGTTGGGAAGACGGTCCGCTGACTTACAGGGGCGATTTCATAGACGTCGAAGACGTACTGGTGATTCCCAAGCCGATTCAAAAGCCGATGCCGATGGTCATCGCGGTTAGCACGAGTCCGGAAAGCGTGGATTATGCGGCGAAGATGGGATTTCAGATAATGGTCGGGGGGCCGACGGCGGTGATGGGGCAGGTGCCGCAGGTGATGGAGCTGTGGCACGAGCGGATGGAGCATTACGGCCACCCACACGAGCATATCGACTTGCCGGCCGGCATGAATATCTATGTCGCACCGACCATGGAAGAGGCTGAATCGGATTTGGCCGGCCTGGAAGATGAGATCGATCGCGAGTTCCACAGGATCGGGAATCCCAGGGACGCTTCCGGGAAGATTCCGGAGGGCTACAAGCACTGGGAGGGCAGGGATAAGGATCGAATCGTGGGCGCCGCCACGGCGAAGAAGGAGGGAATCCTTCCTCTCGTCGGCACGCCGGAAGTGGTCTCGGAGCGAATCGAAATCCTCCGGTCGAAGGGCATCAACTCGATTCGCGGGACGTTTGGCAAGGCCGGCCTCGAACAGGAGAAGGCGCTGCGGTGTATGAGGATGTTCGCCGAGGAAGTGATGCCGAACTTCGCCGAGGCAGGTGTCCCTGCACCTTCTTGGGAATGAGGCGTTGTTGGCCGGGTCGGGGGTTGGTGCCCGCGGGGGGTTGGGGATTTTGTAGTGATGGGCGGGGCTCACCCCGCCCATCGCGCTTGGATGGTCGTCCAGGCTCGGGAGGGGAGAGCCCCTCCCCTACGGGGGAGGCGTTGTTGGTGCGTAGGTCGGGATGATCGAGCGGGCCGCGGGCCTTTCATGGACTCCGCTCGGCCGGATGAACGACGCGCATTCACCGGCATAAGATTTGCACCCGCCATTTTGCATCTCCTGGAGGGGTCGTCCCATTGCCAGGTTCCATTGGGGAGAATCATTTGCCTGAAAAAATCAAGCTGCTCGTCACGGGACTGAATGGCGTCGTCGGGAGAGCTTTGCGACCTGCTCTGGAAGAGCGGTATGAGTTGAGCGCGCTGTCTCGCAGCGGCGTGGATGGATTGCCGGGGGAGCGTGTCTTCAGGGCGGACATTGCTGACTTCGACGATTTGAAACCGGCATTCGAAGGTGTCGACGTCGTGTTGAACCTTGCTGCGGATGGCGGCCAGAGCAGCGCCGAGGGAATGAACGGCAGTTGGGACACGATGCTTCGGAACAACATCATCGGCGCCTACAACGTGCTTCAGGTCGCTCTGGAGGCCGGGGTTTCCAGGGTGATTCTCGCCAGCTCCGGTGCGACCGCGAATGGGTACGAGTGGGAGGAGCCGTACAGCCTGCTCGTTTCGAAAGAAGACGTCGAACTGCCGGAGTCGTGGGAGATGGTTGATGAGTTCTCCGAGCCGAAGCCGATCACTCTGTACGGCGTAACCAAACTGTTCGGCGAGGACCTCGGCCGGTATTACGCGTTGACGACGCCGATGTCTGTAATCAATCTCAGGATCAGCAGTTGCGGGCCAGTAGACGAAGCCGGTCCCGGAAGGTCGCAGGCCAACTGGGCCAGCTATCGCGACCTGCAGCAGCTGACGATCAAGTGCATCGAGGCGCCTTCCGATCTCAAGTTCGACGTTTTCTGGGCTACTTCAGATAACGCGAAGTTATTCCGTGACAACAGGCACGCCAAGGAAGTGCTCGGATATGCGCCGCAGGATGGTGTGCGTTAGGCTCTGGCCGGCGTCAGGTCGAATAAGCCTGGGCATCCATCTTGAAGAAGCGCGTCATTAGCTGGGATTCGGATCAACAAAAACGGAGCGAACAGTTGGCGGACAAACTGCGCGTGGGTGTCATCGGCTGCGGAGATATGACCCGCAACCACGTTTTCGGGTATCTGACCTCGGCAAGATACGAGATTGTCGCCATCGCCGATCTGAGCAAGCAGGCGATGAAGGACTTCGACGAGTATTTTTCCGAGTACGGCGACTACAGGGCGCAGCATTTCGCGGACGCTCATGAGATGTTGGAAAAGTCGGAGCTGGACGTCGTTTCGGTCGGAGTCTGGGACAAGGGCCACGCGCCGATGACTATTGCCGCGGCTGCGTCCGGGATCGAAGCGATTCTCTGCGAGAAGCCGATGGCCGATACCGTCGGCGCTGCCGCGGACATGCTGATGGTTTGCCAGCGCAACGGTGTAAAGCTCGCCATCGGACATCAGCGGAGATGGGTGCCCTCGTACACGCTTGCCAGGGAGATGATCGCCGACGGCGAGATCGGTGACGTCAGGCTGATCACCGTATCTGCGCGCGATGGGCTTCCGAACTACTCGTCGCACCAGGCGGACATGTTCCGATACATGCTTGGCGATCCGGAGTGCACGTGGGTGATGGGCAACGTGGAGCGAGAGACGGACCGGTGGGCACGGGCGATTCCCATCGAGGACAAGGCGCTTGCCCTGTTCGGATTCGAGACCGGTGCGCAGGCGATGATCGTGGCGTCCCTCACGCCCGAACACGGGTGGGGCGGTCGCATCTACGGCAGTGACGGGATGATCGAATTTTCGTTGACCGACCTGAAGCTCTTGAACTCCAGTACGGGCGGGTGGCAAAAACACCGGCCGGACGGCGATTTCCTTAGCTACGGAGAAGATGACTTCGAGGTGCGGGAGGCGGCGATTGCGCAGGCCCGGGACTTCGCGGCCTGGATTTCAGGCGAAATTTCCGACTTCAGGGGCGAGGCGCAGCACGGCTACAAGGCGCTTGAGATGGTGCATGCGGTCTACGAGTCGGCGCGGACTCACACGCAGGTTCAGATGCCGCTGAAGACCATGGCCCATCCGCTGGAGTTGATGATCGATTCCGGCCATCTGCCGGTGCGCTATCCGGGGCGGTACGACATCCGCAGGCGTTCGTTGCGCGGCGAGAACGTCACGGCCGACACAGAGAACGTATAGGCACCGGATGTCTCTGGACTACATGGAGATTGGAGCGTTGTTGGCCGGGTCGGAGGTGGGTGCCCGCAAGGGCTGAGATCCTGGGTCCGTCGGAACGCCCGGGGATGACAAATTCGTCGGATTACCGGCTAGCCGAAGGCGCCGTTTTGGCGTAGGTCCGCGATCTCGCCGGGGGAGTAGCCGATCTCCTGCATTACCTCGTCGGTGTGGGCGCCGAGTTGGGGGGTGGGGAGCACGGCTTCTGGCGGGGTTTCGCTCATCTTGTAGATTGGTCCGACGGTTTTGACGCGGCCGCTTTCGGGGTCGTCCTGCTCGATGATTATGTTGTTGGCGAGGGCCTGTGGGTTGTCTGCGAGTTCCTCCGGGAATCGCACTGGGCCGACGGGAACGCCGACAGCCCGAAGGCGGTCAATCCACTCTTCCGACGTCCGGGTAAGGAAGAGTTTTCCCGCCTCCTCGATCAGTTTCACGAGGACGTCCTGGTATTCCGGGGCGGTGGTGTCGTATTCGGGGTCGAAGCGCGGATCGTGGAGGCCCAGCGTATCCATGAGGCGTTTGCGCAACGGGTCGGACAGGCATCCGACCATGATTACGTAGTCCGACGTCCTCCAGCTGCGGTAGTAGAGTCGGAAAAGGACCGAACTCCGAAGGCCCATACGCAGAGACAGCAATTCGTCAAATGGGACCCCCGTCTCCCTGAGCAGGGGGAGGTCGTTTTCGACCCACTCCTGGGTGGGCGATGGGTCATCGACAATCCTGGTGATGGTCAGGGTCTGCAGCATCAGGCCGTTGGCGAAGAGCGAAAGTTCGATCTTCTGGCCCTTGCCGGTCTTCTCCCGGCTGAAGAGCGCGGCTGAGACGGCTGCGGATATCGAGTGGCCGGTCGACAAGTCGATGAATGGCGCCGACCAGACCTGCAACAACTCGCCATCCACCAATTTGGCCTCTGCCGAGATCAGGCCGGTGTAGCCCTGCATCACCAGATCGTAGCCGGGTAGGTGGCTGTCGGGCCCTTTTGAGCCGTATGCGGTGACTTCGCAGTAGATCAGCCGCGGGTTGATTCTGGAAAGCGTCTCGTAGTCGATGCCGAGTTTGGCCGGCACGTCCGGACGGTGGTTTGTGGTGACTACGTCTACGGACTCTGCCAGCCGGTGCACGGCCGCCCTGCCCGCTTGCGTGGCGAGGTCGAGGGTGATCGAGCGCTTGCCGCGGTTGACGGCGATGAAGACGCGCGGCTCGCCTTGTCCGCCGACTGCGGGCCTGCGCCAGGGGTCGCCTTGCGGAGGCTCGACCTTGATCACGTCGGCGCCGAGGTCGGAGAGGAGCACGCCACCGAAGGGCCCGGCGATGATCTGCGAGAACTCGGCAACTTTTATGCCTCGTAGCGGTCCGGTCATGCGGTGTTTTTCTCCAGCCCCTTGTTGGGGCGGCAGGTTCAGCTAGGCGGGGACTATATTTGCTCCGGCTACCCCTGCGTCAAGCCGCTCGATGCTGTGGCGGCCAGCAACTGTCACGTAGATCGACTGTCCCCACCACGCCATGTTGGT
>JADFHP010000165.1 GCA_022567135.1 Chloroflexota bacterium | reverse complement strand
AGAGCTCGCCAGTCACTCCCCTGAGCAAGAAGCCGGCGGACATAAGCAGCAGCGAGCCGACCATCACCGGCCGGGCTCCGTACTTATCCATCAACCGGCCAACGATGGGCGCGACGAGCCCGGAAACGAAGCCCAGGGCGATTGCGATGTTTATCTCAGTCCGGCTCCAGCCGAACTCGGTCTCGAGCGGCTCGATGAAGGCGCCGAAGGCATAGCCGGTCATGCCGACGCTCACGCCGGTCGAGAGGAAGGCGACGACGGCGATATTCCAGCCGTAGTACATGCCAGCCACTCGGGAGATGGCTCCGGATATCGCCCGGACCGGATTGCCGGCGAGAGTGCTCAATCGCCCTCCTCAGGGCTTTTACAAATAGCGTGTGCCAATAATAGTCCGGCCAATGCCTCCCGGACGAAGTCGTCTCAGACCCTTTCACCAGAAGCCAGAACTGCCGAAGAAGCGGAGTTGCCGGTGTATACTCCCGCCGCGCTTTCTTCCACCCTCTCATGCAGCTATCTGACCGGAGGCCCGGCTCCCGGGAATTACGCATATGCCCCAGACGCCAACTTCAAGCACCGTTTTCGAACCGGTCGTCGGCTGGCCCGCACTCCCGCATGGCCTCGCTTTCAAGGAAGCCACATCGGTCGCCGTCGACCCGGATGACCGTGTCTACGTTTTCAATCGCGGCAGCAACCCCATGATGGTCTTCGAGCAGAGCGGCCAATTTGTGGAGACCTGGGGCGCCGGCGACTTCCAGAGACCACACGGGGCGTACTCACCGCCGGATGGCGATCTATTCTTGATCGACGATCTTGACCACTCGGTAAAGAAGATGACAACAGGCGGCGATCTGATCTTCGTTCTGGGAACGCCGGGCGCGCCGGCCGAATGGCAGGCCGGGGGCATTTTCAACAGGCCCACGGACGCCTGGATCTCTCCCGTTTCGGGCGATCTGTTCATCACCGATGGCTACGGCAACTCGCGCGTGCACAGGTTCAAGCCTGACGGCACGCACGTGACCTCCTGGGGAGAGCCGGGGACCGGCCCGGGGCAGTTCAGCCTGCCGCACGGCATCATGGTCACCAGTGATGGCCGGGTAGTCGTCTGCGACCGTGAGAATTTCCGCCTCCAGGTGTTCACGGAAGACGGTGAGTTCATTCAACAGGTACACATGCACAGGCCGATGGCAATCGCACCCGGGCGCGGGGGCGATGAGGCGATCTACGTTGGGGAGGCAGGGCCGCCCCCGGTCCAGCAGGGTGTGCCGCGGCTGGGGCAGCGGGTCGCCGTACTGGACAGCGAGTTCAACAAGATCACCCACTTCGGCGCCGATCTTCCCGGCGAAGGGCCCGACCAGTTCCTCGCGCCGCACGGAATTGCCGTTGACTCAGAAGGATCCGTTTACGTGGCCGAAGTGGCCTATACGGCGTACGGCTCGCTGCAGGATCCGCCGCGCGAGGTGATCAGCCTGCGGAAGTGGCGCCGGGTTTCTGGCTAGCGATTGCCGCCCGCCATAGCCTCCGCTTCCGGGAATCGGCGTAGCCACAGGTTCGCTAGCGCACGGATGGCCGGACAAACACCTCAATAGTGAGGTTCAATCCGCCGTTTGTTCGACCACGTTCATTCGCAGACCGCTGGAGCAATTCACGTGATCAGTGCAGAGACCGGCTATCGCTCCTGTGTCGCCGGCTCGCGTGGTTAAGGCGAAATATCTCTTACAGAGACGCTCGGAACTCGACCTTCCACACTTAAGACGTACAGAAAGTCCTGATGCTTTCTGTTGTTGGGATCTGCCGGAACTGCTTCGCTGCTTACTGATATTTTTAACTGTGTTGGTACGTAGCCATGGGCGTTGCCTCGCTCGTCGAATTCAGTTTCGTTTACACGCGAGGGAGCGCCTCGGCCGCCTAGCATGTCCAGCCACCTGTAGTAGTGCTTGCGAAGCAATTTGCGGCGGTCCTCGGATCCGATTCTTGCCACCAGGAGAAATCCTGAGTTACCAGGAGCAATGTTCACCGTATCCCTGCCGCCGCTGTCGTCCCAGATCAAAGGGTAAGAGCCTGAGAAGCCACCGCCCGGGGCACTGATGCTCGCCATCACCAGGAATTCACCGGTTCCGTCACCCGTATTAGTGATCTTGAGGCTGACTTGATCATTTCCAGAAAGGGTAGCGGCGATACCGGGGTAATGAGGGGATTCCAATTGTTCGATTGTCCTCGACCGCTCCTTCAATTTTGCCGACAATTCAATTAAATTCTTTTTCTCGGCCCGCAGATCACTCTTCAGGTCGGTGATCTGTTTTTCATTCTCAGCTAACCGTATCTCGGAGCGCCCGTAATACAGTCGGAATGCGGAAATCGGGACGTAGATCAACACCGCGATTAGAGCCAGGGCCAAGACCGAAAGCCAGATTTCTGGAGGACCGGGCAGATTTTGCCTTATGGCAGCACCGAGTACAAGTGGGATCAAAAACCCGACTTTTTTCCATTCGGCCCGAGCGGCACGACCAACGTATCTCCAGTACGCGCGGAGCCCTTCCTGGAAACCAGGTGCCTGGAAACCAGTAAGTTGCTTAGAGTTGTCTGGCTTTGTAGTTACATCGGCCATTGCGTATCAGTTGGCCCGTCGCTTGATTGGCGCGAACGCTGTTTACACGATTTTCTACTATCGATCAAGGTATTAGGCTCGACATATGATCAAAGAAAATGAGAAGGCGAAGTAATCACGATTGTTAAGAATTAATTGCTGGTGAGTGAGTCGCCTGTTCACCCCGGATCTGCCGCGCGAGGTGATCAGCCTGCGGAAGTGGCGGCGGGTGTCGGGTTAGCGCTAGCCAGCTACTCGTAGTTCCCATAGACGTTGTTTTCCGTGCTCACGCGGAATACCGATTGCCGCTCGTTCTAGCCACGCGGGAGGATGGGTTTTAAACCCACCCCTACCTGAAACGCCAACCAACGTTGTTTACATGATTGGCAGACTTCCTTGAAATTCCGGCTAGCGGTTTCCTCCCGCCATCAGCCTGGCCTCAGGCAGCCGGCGGAGGAGAAGCATCGATAGGGCGCCGATGGCGGGTCCGATGGCCAGAATTGCGAATGCGAGGCCCCATCCAGACGACTCCTGGATGATCGGCACCAGCCGTATCGTGATCGCCGTCAGGGCGAAGCCGATGCCCGTCTGGAATGTCAGCATCGTGCCGCGATAAGCGGGGTCGCTCAACTCGGTCATCGCCGTCGAGAACTGGGCTGAGTCCGCGATTACAGCGGCGCCCCATACCAGCGCCAGAACCACGATCAGGACTTCGAGATCGAACGGGATGAATCCGATCCCCAGCGCAATCGATCCGGACATGATCATTAGACCGGCCGTCGTATACGTCCGCCCGAATCGCTCTGCTACGAATCCCGCACCGAAGCTGGCGATCGCCCCTGCGCCGAAGACTGCGAATGCGACCGCGCTGGCCAGGTCGAGCCGGTCGCCGATCAGCGGTCGCGCGCCGATGACGGCGAACAGGAAGGCGCCAATCCAGGCCCACATCGCATACAGCTCCCACATGTGGCCCAGATAACCCAGCAAGTTCAGGCGCTGGGCGCGCTCCGTGAAAAGCTTGAGCATGAACCGGGGGGCGAATCGAGCGCCTTTGACATCGTGGGGCCCGTCTTTGACCAGGCTCCAGACGATCAGCCCGCCGATGCCCGAGAGCGCCGAGCTGCCGATGATCGTGACTTCCCACTGGTCTGCGAAGAGTGAGCGAAGCAGATGTGGCGAGCCCGAGCCGATGGTAAGCGCGCCGATCATGGCGCCGAGAGCGATGCCGCGGCCTTTGACGAACCAGCCTGAGAGTATCTTCATCCCCGGCGGGTAGACGCCGCCCAGGAACATTCCCGTCAGGAACCGCACGGCGATCACGGCGCCGAAATCGTCAAGAGGGACCACCGCCAGGTTCAGGAGGCCGGCGGATATTGCTGCGACTCCGTACAGCCTGCGGGCCGGAATCAGGTCGGCAAGATTGGTGACTGCGATGATGACCGTGCCGGCTACGAACCCCATCTGCACGGCGATGGTCAGCCAGGCGATATCGGCGGCGGAAAAACCCTTCTCCGCCTCCAGCGCCGGGGCGATCGCGTTCGTGCTGAACCAGACGGATAGTCCGAAGACGGTAGATGCAGACACGAGCAGGAGGGCCCGGTTTCTGCCCTTCACGTCCCCTGTGGGCGACTCAGGCGTGCGCGATTCAGATTGATGCAATAGCGCCAAACGGATCTCCCACAGGTCGCCATTGACGACTCGCTATATGCCGGCTACCCGTTTGATGCCGCCTGCGGGACTTTCGAAATCGATCGGCCGGTCCGGCATGTCACAGATTCATCTCGGCGGTCACCTGTGCAATCGATTCATCGACGCCCTGGACGACTTCGTCTACTTCGTCTTTTGTGATGCAGAGAGGGGGACCGAACGTGATTGCGCTTGCAGCGGCCCTCAGGATCAATCCGCGATCGTGGAACGCCTTCGTCAGGTGCTCACCAACCTTGTCATCGGCCTTGAACTGCGTCTTTTCTTGACCGTCCGATACCAGATCGATGCCCAGCAACAGCCCGCCAATCAGACACTGACCCGTAGTAGGCAGACGATCCCGCCTGGTCAGCAACCAAACGGCCAGGAGAAACACAAAGATGAAGAACGTCTCCGTCCACAAGTAGTGCGAGAAAGCGATCAGGTTCGGATAGAGCGCACAGATTCCCGCGGCGATCAGCCCGCGCCGACGGTCGAACCAGGATCGGCCTATCGCGTACACCAGCAGCACGGTCAAGCCGCTCAAGACGACCTGGGCGGCTTTGGCCGCCAGGACGCTACGGCCGGTTACGCCCAGCACCGCCGCCAGAAACACGACGTAGGCCGGCGGTTGATAGGCGCCCGGATACTGCGGAAGGTCCTTGAGATATGGCGAGTCAGGGTGCCGCACCCAGGACTGGAAGGACCCCAGAAACCCCTTGCCGTC
>JADFHP010000164.1 GCA_022567135.1 Chloroflexota bacterium | reverse complement strand
GCCGGGATTGTTCCTCAGGTCCAGAACCACTCCCTCGATACCGTCGTCGCGGAATTCGCGCATCGCATCGCGTAGTTCATCTCGCGTCCGGCCGGTGAAGGTGTTTATCTTTGCCAGCCCATACGGGGTGTCTACGATGAGCCGGGCAGTCACGCTATCCTGCTTGATGGTGCCGCGGACGATCGGGATATCGACCGGATCTAGATCACCGAGGTGGACTACCGACAGCACCACCGTGGAGCCGCGCTTGCCGCGTATTCGGTTTACCGCGTCCAGCACCGACCATCCGGTCGTGTCGGCGCCATCCACCGCGAAGATGATGTCGCCGGGCCTGATACCGGCTTTTTCGGCTGGCGTGTTCGGTAGTGGCGCTACGATCATCACGCGCTGCCGATCCTGGGTCTGCGTGACCGAGGCGCCGATTCCCTCGAAATCGCCGACCAGACGCTGGCTCTCAAGCGCGAAAGATTCAGGCGAGATGTAAGCCGTGTAACGGTCGCCGAGCGCATCGACCATCCCGCGAATTGCCGCTTCCGCAAGGACCTCCGGGTCAACTGTGTCCCGCTCAACGTACTCCCGAACCAGAAGGCTGTACGCCTCCCATACCGTTTCCAGACCTGCCGGAACCTCATCAGGCGGCGGGACGTAAGGAAGCGCCGTTGGAGTCGCAACCTGCCCGTCGGGCTGTGCGACGCCGTCTTCTTGCCGGGGAGCCGAAGGCGCCGGGTCGCTGCCGGAGCCACAGGCGACGGCGACGATCAGCAGAATCGCCAGCCCGGGCAGGGCCGCGCGACGGCGCAAGTGAGCGTTGAACAAATTCATAGGATTACGAGACGTCTCGGGAGATCGGCTTGAACTCGAAAGTCTACCATCGGTCCATCGAGGCCCTGGCCCCGGTGTAGAGTTCTCGCCCCTTCTGCTTAGTTGACATAACAAATATAGTGCGAACCTGTGGGAGCCACGCCCCGCGGGGCTTCCCGACACTGTTACGTTGGATGCACGCCGAGGGACCGCCGGATCGATTGCCGCCACTCCCTGCTGTCATACGCATTACTCAGCGGGCCGGAATCCAGCCCCGGCCCGCATTCGCTTCGTCTAGCCCACCCATGTACATCATCAGGACCCCATCTGATCCCGTGCGGGAGGCCGTCTCGTCGAAGAAATCGATCTTGACCGTTGCATCGCTGCAAACGACCTGCACAGTTCTTGCGTCTGCGCTTGTTGCCTTCACCGGCTCAGATTCGAGTATGTTGCCCTCGCCGACGAGAAAGCGCATCCATGGAACTACGGACCCACCCCTGAGCATCTCGCCCATCTCCGCCTGATCTATGACCTGCATTTCTGACGGGCTGCAACTGAAAAATGGCTTTTCTGGAAAAGGCGATTCCCTACGGGCATTTGAGAGGTCGGTAGACATTGCTAACTGGCTCCTGAGAAGACATTGAGATCTCACGACGCGGCCGATCATGCGGTCGCTCAGCGACCGTATCATCCATGGCGCGTTCGGCCGAAGGGACAACCAATGCCTGAAACCGGTTTACGAGGAGACGCGGAACACGATCAGGCCTGCGTGGCCTCGGCTGCCTGTGTCGCCAGGGGCATGCCATCTTCCGGGACGCTGGGATTCAGGTACTCGGCGATGAGAGTTCGAAGATTCTCAATGCCCCATCCAAGCTCGGCCGAGGTAAGCGCGTGGCGATTCGATGCTGCGATCAACTCGTGAACCCGGTCCGGGAGATCGCCTGCGGGGTCATCGGTTATTCGATCAAGCTTATTGAGCACGATGACCTTTGGGATTGCGCCCAGGCCGAGGCCGTCCAGCACCTCATCGACGACCGCGGCGTGCCGGACAGCCGATCGTTGGCTCACGTCGACTACATGCAGGAACAGATCGGCCGCATCCATCTCCTCCAACGTCGCCCGGAATGCGGCGACCACGGCAGCCGGAAGTTTATGAATGAAGCCAACCGTGTCGGTCAAGACCGCTGGCGAATTGTCCGGTAAATAGAGTTGCCGGGTGGTCGTATCCAGGGTCGAGAAGAGTTGATTCCGTGCGATAACCCCTCCGGAGGTCAGCCGGTTGAATATGGCGCTCTTGCCGGCGTTTGTATACCCGACGAGTGAGATTACCCTCACTCGTGAACGGGCACGATTTTGCCTCTGGGCATCACGCTGATCCCGGACTTTCCTCAACTGCTTCTT
Source organism: Chloroflexota bacterium (assembly GCA_022567135.1). Classification (GTDB taxonomy): domain Bacteria; phylum Chloroflexota; class Dehalococcoidia; order Lucifugimonadales; family Lucifugimonadaceae; genus UBA1151. Next base: position 2,912 of record JADFHP010000164.1, on the reverse strand, counting down.
CATTCTGGAGATGCGCGTGCGCACGAGGCGGCGGTCGGTCTCGATCTGCGTCTCGCCGGGCCCTCGTGTGCCAATCCCGCCGCCGAGCCGTTCCAGATGGGACCACTGTCCGGCAAGACGGGGCAGCAGATACTCGCTTTGGGCCAGTTCTATCTGCAGCTTTCCTTCGGTGCTTCTCGCACGCTGGGCGAAGACGTCCAGGATGAGGCTGCTTCGGTCGATCACCTTTACCTGGAGTTCGTCTTCCAGCAGCTTCTGCTGCGCCGGCGCCAACTCGTCATCGAATATGACGACGTCGATCTCCTCGTCATAGACGATGGCTTTCAGCTCTTCGAGCTTTCCCCGGCCGACATAAGTTCGAGCAGGCCTGGCCAGTAACTGCGGAAGCTGGCTGACGACTTCCGCGTTCGCGGCCCGCGCAAGGTCCGCCAGCTCGGCCATCGAGTCTTCCAGGGCCCAGCCGGACTCATCTCCGCGCAGCCCCACGCCCACGAGGCAGGCGCGCTCGCTCTTCGGCCGGGTCTGGTGCAGTCCGTTTCGTCGGCTCAATATGCCCTGAGTTTATCGCTTTGGCGAGGCATCGCCTAGCGCCCTTGTTTCAATCAAGGGTCGCGATCAGGCCGGTGGAGGCGGAATTTTCCAGCCTTCCAGCCGCGCCAGGCCTTCCTCCATCCGCTCATCGTCGATGGTCAGAGAGAGCCGGATGTAGCCCTCCCCGGACTCGCCGTATCCGCTGCCGGGCGTAACCACGATGTCCCGTTCCTCCAGCAGCAGTTCCGTGAACGTCGCCGCATCGTAGCCCGGCGGAACCGGCGTCCAGATGTAAAGGCCCGCCTTCGGCGCCACGGCTTCAAGGCCGATGCCGCGCAGCGATTCGACCACGCGGTCGCGCCGATGCTGGTATCCGGCGTTGTTGCGGGCGATCCACTCATCCGAAGTCGCCAGGGCCTCGATAGCCATCTCCTGCACTGCCTGCGGCGCGCCTGAGTCGAGGTTCGATTTAACACGCATCAGAGCGTTGATCATCTCCGCGTTGCCGACCGCCATCCCGATTCGCCATCCGGTCATGTTGTAGGTCTTGGAAAGGGAGTGAAACTCCATGCCCACGTCCATCGCGCCGTCCACTTCGAGCAGGCTCGGCGCCACGTAGCCGTCGAACGTGACCTCCGTGTAGCAGGCGTCATGGAGCAGGGCGATGTCATGTGATTTCGCAAACTCGATCGCCCTCGCGAAGAACGCCCTGTCGGCAATCGCGCCGGTCGGGTTGTTCGGATAGTTAATCCAGAGGATCTTCGCCTTATTCGCGACATCGGACGGTATTGACGCGAAGTCCGGCAGGAAGCCGTTTTCTTCGCGAAGCGGCATCCGGTAGACATCACCGCCGGCGAACATGGTGCCGATCTCGTATACGGGGTATGCGGGATCCGGGACCAGGGCGATGTCGCCCGGGTCTATGAAACAGAGCGCGGCGTGGCCGATGCCCTCTTTTGCGCCGATGAGGCTGAGCGCCTCGGTCTCCGGGTCGAGCGTGACTCCGAATCGCCTGTAGTACCAGTCCGTAACGGCCTTGCGGAACTCGGGCAGGCCCTCGGATTCCGGATAGCGGTGGTTGGGCGCTTTTCTCGCGCCGGCGTCCAGCGCGTCAAGCACGTGACCGGGCGTCTCGCGGTCGGGGTCGCCGATTCCAAACGATATGACGTCGATACCCTGCGCGCTCTTCTCGGCGATCTTCCTCGAGATCCCCACGAAGAGATAAGGCGGCAGCTTGTCTATTCGATCAGCGAAACGCATTGATTTCCCATCACCGGAGCGGTCATTCCGGCCATATCCCCGTATATACCTCGACAGTTGGGCCTTCCAGGTAGACCTCGCCCTTGCCGTCCCAGGACAACTTCAAGATACCTCCCGGAACCGATATTTCGACGCTCTCATCCACGAGACCATGCAGGCGGGCAGCCACGCACACGGCGCTACTGCCGGTGCCCGAGGAGAGCGTCTCCCCTGCCCCGCGCTCGAATATCCGGGCCTTTATGTGGCCGCGATCGATGACGTTCGCGATTTCAAAATTGATCCGATTGGGGAACAGTTCGTGAGATTCGACACGCGGCCCGATCTCGAGCAGAGGAAAGTCATCGACATCGCCATCGGGAAAGTGAACGGCGTGAGGGTTGCCGACCGACAGGCAGGTAACTTCGATGGACCTCTCGCCCACATCGACCGGAAGGTTGATCACGCGGTCTACGTCTCCCGTGGCGTCGGTATCGACAGGAATTTCCGCCGGCGCAAGCAGCGGAGCGCCCATGGCCACACGGCCGGCGACCATCACCCCGCCGTCCATGGTGGGCTCGATGGTGCGGATGCCTGCCATCGTCTCGACATGCAGCCCACCAGACCCGGGAATGGCGATGTTCCGGTCGATGACGAACTTTGAGAACAGGCGCACGCCGTTGCCGCTCATTTCGGCTTCGGAGCCGTCCGGATTGAAGATGCGCATCCGCACCTGCGCCCGGTCTGACGGCAGGACGACAACTATGCCGTCTGACCCCGCGCCGAAGTGAAGCTCGCTCATCGCCCGTGAAAGCTCACCCCAGTCGCGGTTCTCGTCGCGGCCGTCGATCGCTATGTAGTCGTTTCCAGCTCCGTGGAGCTTGGCGAATGGCAGGGCCAATGGTTAGTTATCCGTTGAATCGCGTTCGTGCGCCGGCATCGAAACGCGCACGGCACAGGCGGAATATTGTAAATGGGAAGCCACAGTTCATGGGCAGGTCTATTTAGCGTTATGCTATGCCCATCTGCACGATGGAATCGACCGTACAGGCGATTTGGTCACCGGCCATCGCCGTCTTTCATCCAGCGCCTGATCATGGCGATGCAGGGCTCTTCAGGATCGTCGGTCACATCTAGCCAGTGAA
>JADFHP010000163.1 GCA_022567135.1 Chloroflexota bacterium | reverse complement strand
GGAGAATCTTCGCACCGTCCCGCTGTCGAACGCTTCAGGCGGATACATGAAATCATGCTCGCTCAGCCGCCTGACGACGAACTACTCTCCATTCTTAGCGATATGGAACCGGACCGGCCAGAGGAACATTACCAGTCGGATGACGGCAATTCGCTCCAACGACCCCGCGATCTATTATCGCGTCGTCGAGGGCAGCGCCGGCCCCGGCTGGGATCCCGAGGCCGTTCTCGCTCGAGTCACCTCACCCACCCTGCTCATGCAGGCGGACCCGGACTTTGGCGCCGCGGTGCTGGACCAGCACGCCGAAAAAGCGATGGGAATCCTCTCGAACGCCGAGCATGTGAAGTTCCCCGGCGTGGGCCACAGCATCCACGCCGCCGTCACGCAGGAGACAGTTGACGTGATGGAGCGATTCGTGCGGGAACGAGCGACCGCCCGGGCCTAATCCTCGGCCACCGGCCGGATCTCCGGCTCGACCTCCAGCGGCTCGCCGAAAAACTCACGCCACGGCTGGAAGCTCTCCACGAACTCCCGCGCTTCCTCCACGTTGGGCAGATCACGGGCCGCACGGCCAGGGTCGTAGCCACGCGTTTCGGCAATGGCCTGTATGCCGCTCTTCATGACGCGGACACCGCCGACACGCGTCTCCTCGTCGCCGTCCTTGACGACGAGATTGAAGCCTTTTCTAGTCTCTCGCCAGAAGAGTTCCATCTACACCCTGAGCTTTCTCAACCGTCCCGTGAAAGTCGCGTCACCGCTATGAAATATCGTCACCGCTATTCTCTACGCCAGTCAAGACAGGCTGCAACTTTATGAGCCAGATCGGCCGCGGTTAGAGTCCGCTACGCGGCCTTCCAGCCAACCGCCTCACCGTGGCTGAAGGAGAAATGGGCGTCCGGCTCGACGCTCCAGCGAAGTCAGCCCCGCCGCGGCCTAACCCGCCAGATACTCGTCCAGCCGCTTTACGTTGTAGCTGGAGGATCTGATCGACTCCAGGGCGACGCGTGCGGTATCGATCGACGTGAAACAGGGGATCCTATGATCCGCGGCGGCGCGGCGAATGGAGAAGCCGTCATCTATCGGCACCGCCGACGAACCGGTCATCGTATTCACGACCGCCGAAACGGAGCCGTCTACTATGACATCAACCACATCGGTTTTGCTGCCCAGCAGCTTATCGACCCGCGTCACGGGGATACCAAGCGCCTCGATCATCGCCGCCGTTCCCTCGGTGGCATATAGCGGATGACCCTCAGAGTGCAGTTGCCGCGCCAGCCCGACGGCGTCCGGCTTATCGGTATCGGCGATGCTGAGCAGCACGCCGCCGCCTTCGGGGACGACGAGGCCTCCCGCAATCAGCGCCTTGGCAATGGCGCCCGAATAGTCCTGATCGATGCCCATCACCTCACCGGTCGATTTCATCTCGGGGCCCAGAAACGTATCGACATCCGTCAGCTTCGACATCGAAAATACCGGCGCTTTTACGGCCACAAGATTCTTGTCGGGCACCAGTCCGGGTTCCCATCCCTGTTCCTGTATCGACTGGCCGCGCATGGCGTTTACCGCGATCTGGACCATCGGCACGCCCGTGACCTTTGAGATAAACGGAATTGTCCGGCTCGACCTGGGATTCACCTCGATCACGAGTACGCGGGAGTTGCCGTCCGGCAGGCTGTACCGGGAGAAGGACGGATCGCGATATACACCGCCGCCGGTGATCACGAACTGGATGTTCATAAGCCCCCGCACGCCAAGCCCGACACCGATGCGGCGTGTGTAGTCGACCAGCGTGGCGATCTCCCCGCGGGTCAACGTCCTGGCCGGGTACACGGCCATCGAATCGCCGGAGTGCACGCCTGCCCGCTCGATGTGCTGCATGATGCCGGGTATGAGCACATCCTCACCATCGCACACGGCGTCCACTTCTACCTCGACTCCGGTCAGGTACTTGTCGACAAGGATGTCTTCGCCCGGCTGCGGCGACCCGACCTGGCCGAAATAGTTCATCAACTCAGATGCGTTGTGGAGGATCTCCATCGCCCTGCCACCGAGCACGTAGCTGGGCCTGACCAGCACCGGATATCCGACCGAATCGGCGATACGCAGCGCCTCTTCCGGGTCACGCGCCGTGCCGGCCGGCGGCTGCGGTATCCCGATCTGTTCGCACAGCTCCTCGAACCTCCGCCGGTCAGACGCCTGGTCTATCGCGTCGGCCGAAGAGCCGAGTATCGGCATTCCGGCGGCGCCCAGCGACTGCGACAGGTTGATCGCAGTCTGGCCGCCAAACTGGACGATCGAGTCGGGCAAGTCGCCAGGCGCAGCCCCATTCGTCGCCCCCGCCTCGTTCTCGATGATGTCGCGAATGCTCTCCTCGTCCAGCGGCTCGAAGTAGAGCCTGTCGCTGGTGTCGAAGTCGGTCGAGACCGTCTCCGGGTTGGAGTTGACCATCACGGCCTTGACGCCCTCCTTCTGGAGCGCCCACGCAGCATGCACGGAGCAGTAGTCGAACTCGATCCCCTGCCCTATCCGTATCGGGCCGCTGCCCAGGACAATCGCCGATGCGCCTTCACCCGGCGGAGCCTCGTTCTCCTGCTCGTATGTGCTGTAGAAATACGGCGTGGCGGCCTCAAACTCGCCTGCGCACGTATCGACCATCTTGTAGACCGGCCGAATACCCCACTCCAGCCGTTGCGTCCGGACCTGCTCCGGCAGCATGTCCGAAAGCGTGGCGATCTGAGCGTCGGTAAATCCGAGCCTCTTCGCCCTGTACATGAGCGACGGCGTCAGGTCCTCCGCGAGCAGCCCCTTCTCCATCTCCACAACGCGTTCGAGGGCACGTGTGAACCAGGGATCAATCCCGGTGATCGCGCTCAGCTCCTCCGGTGTCTTGCCCTGCCGCAGACTCGCCATCAGCCGCCAGATCCGATCGTCCGTCGCGTCCAGGTTAATCTCGGAGTCCGCCGAATCACCGTCCGCCGAGGTCCACTCTGGGTCCTCCCACAGCAGCGAGCGGCGGCCGAACTCCAGTCCGCGAACTGCCTTCTGCAATGCCGCCTCGAACGTCCGGTCGATAGCCATCACTTCGCCGGTGGATTTCATCTGAGTGCCGAGACGCCGGTCACCGGTGGGAAACTTGTCAAACGGCCAGCGCGGAATCTTCACCACGCAGTAGTCGAGCGCAGGCTCAAAAGCGGCCGTTGTCTTGTTCGTCACCGCATTGGGAATCTGGTCCAGCGTCTTGCCGGTCGCGATCTTTGCCGCGACGCGCGCGATCGGATATCCCGTCGCCTTGCTCGCAAGCGCCGAGCTTCGGCTGACCCTGGGATTCACCTCGATGACGTAGTAGTACGGATCGTCGTCATCCACCAGCGCGAGACTCTCGGCAACCTCATTGCCCGGCCTGTAGGCGAACTGCACGTTGCAGCCGCCCTCAACGCCGAGACCCCGGATGATATTGATGCTGGCGGACCTCAGCCGCTGGTAGTCCTTGTCAGATAAGGTCTGGCTCGGCGCAACTACGATGGAGTCCCCCGTGTGGACGCCCATCGGGTCCATATTCTCCATGTTGCAGACCGTGATGCAGTTGTCCGCGCCGTCCCTGATTACCTCGTACTCGATCTCTTTCCAACCGACCAGCGATCTCTCAATCAAGACCTGTCCGACGAGGCTGGCGGAGATGCCGCTCGCCGCTATCTCACGCATCTGGGCATCGTTGCTAACCACGCCGCCGCCGGTCCCGCCCAGCGTGTACGCGGGCCGCACGACGACCGGGTAGCCGATGCGCGTGGCAGCTTCGAGGGCGTCTTCGACCGACGTCACCGCCTCGCTGGGCGGCGTCGGCTCGCCAATCCGTTCGAGCAGCGCCCGGAACAGCTCACGGTCCTCCGCCGTCCTGATCGTCTCGATCGATGTGCCGAGTACCTTGACGCCGTACTCTTCGAGCACACCGGACTCGGCCAGCTCCACGGCCAGGTTGAGTCCCGTCTGGCCCCCAAGCGTCGGCAAAAGGCCGTCAGGCCGCTCCCGCTCGATGATCCGGGAGATCACCTCCACAGTGAGCGGCTCGATGTATACCTGGTCGGCCATATCCAGGTCGGTCATGATCGTCGCAGGGTTGGAGTTCACCAGGACGACCGAGATCCCCTCCTCACGAAGAGACTTACAGGCCTGTGTCCCGGCGTAGTCAAACTCCGCAGCCTGACCAATCACGATCGGCCCCGAGCCGATGACGAGGACTTTTTTGATTTCTCTGCCCGCAGTGGCGTCGCTCATTCGGCGCCCACCGCGTTTCCCTCCCGCACCATCGCCACGAACCGGTCGAACAGATACTCGTTGTCCAGCGGCCCCGGCGACGCCTCCGAGTGGTACTGAATCGTCATGATCGGCAGCGTCCTGTGGCGCAGCCCCTCCACCGTCCCATCGCTGAGATCGATGTGCGTGATCTCCAGCTCGTCCGGCAGGTCGTCCGCGCTCACGGCATAGCCATGGTTCTGCGCCGTCACATAGACCCGCCCGGTCTCAATGTCCCGCACGGAATGATTGCCTCCGCGATGGCCGAACTTCAGCTTGAACGTCTTCGCTCCAAACGCCCTTGCTATCACCTGGTGCCCCAGGCAGATGCCCATGATCGCCGTCTTGCCTGCGAGCTCCCGAGCGGTCTCCACCGACCGGTCGAGCAATTCCGGGTCGCCCGGCCCGGGTGAAAGAAGCACCCCGTCCGGCTCGTGCGAGAAGATCTCATCCGCCGTTGACCCGGCAGGCACGACGGTCACGTCACACCCCCGCGCCTCAAGCTCCCGCAGGATGTTGTACTTCACTCCGAAGTCATCGACGACGATCTTCAATCGCCGCTGCCCATCGGCGAGTGAAACGGTGCTTTCGGTTGCAGCGCCTCTGGGCGATGCCTGCTCCGGCACGCCGTGTGACTCGGCGCCGTCCCATCCGAACGGCTCGGGCGCGGTCACAGCGGCGACGACGTCCTCTTCGCCATACCGCGGCGCCGCCTCAATGGCCATCAGCGCCGTTGCAACATCCGGGTCGCCCGTGACCACGCCCATCATCACGCCCTGCGTGCGCAGACGCCGGGTTATCGCGCGGGTATCGACACCCGCAATCCCCGGTATGCCGTGGGCCCGCAGGTATTCGTCCACCGTCATCACGCTGTCCGGGTTCGACGGCCGATCGCAATCCT
>JADFHP010000162.1 GCA_022567135.1 Chloroflexota bacterium | reverse complement strand
CCGTGGCGAACTCGCTTCGTGAGGACGGCCTCGAAGTGAATGTGGAATGCACGGTGGGCGAGCCGGCGCAGGAAATCATCGCGATGGCCAAGCGCAAACACACCGATGTGATCGCCATGGCGACTCGCGGTCGCTCAGGGATCGGCCGCGGCTTTCTGGGTAGTGTCACGGACAAGGTAGCTCACTCATCTGCTATTCCCATGTTGGTTGTCAGGCCTGGTGAGGGCGGAATCATGGAGCCGATCTCCAGATTGATAGTCGGACTCGATGGCTCCAGGGTATCTGAAGCGGCCCTTGACCCGGCATGCCATCTCGCCGCCTCGCTGGAGGTCCCGGTACTGTTACTGAGAGCCACTGCCGTGGCTGCTCGCATGGCGTTGTACGGTGGCGAACCATATTTCGCCGCCGCGGATCTATACGGCGACACGGATGAGGAAGCCAAAAAGTACCTGGACTCCATCGCGGCCCGGCAAAAAGAGCTTGTCGCGGATGTTGAGACAAGAGTGGGACCGGGTGTCGCGTACAACGAGTTACAAACGGCGGCCGCCGAACAGCCTGGCTCGCTGATTATTCTCGCCACCCGCGGGCGTTCGGGCCTGACGAGGTGGGTGCTGGGCAGCGTAACTGACAGGATCATCAGGAGCTCCGACGGCCCGGTTCTCGTAATTCCACCGACGATTGGCGGCTGGACCTGACCTGCCGGCGGTATTCCAGAAGGCGATGCCAAGTCTGTATTCGACAAGTTCTTCCGGGTCACGGGCGGCCCGAGGGCGGGACGAGGGGCTGGACTGGGCCTCGCCATATGCAAGGCGATCGTGGAGGCGCATGGAGGGGAGATCAGTGTGATCTCACAACCGGGGAAAGGCTCCACGTTCTGGTTCACGATCCCTGCTTATGCAGAGGATATAGAAAGCGAAATCGAACATGATTAGGAGCACGAAACAAGGCGCGAGCATTTTGATCGTGGACGATGATCCGAAAATCAGGCGTCTCCTGGCGCGCCATATGGCGACAGAAGGATACGAGATTCTCCTGGCGGCGCACGGAGAGGAGGCGCTCTACCAGGCGTCGTTGAACCAGCCCAGCCTCATAATTCTCGACCTCGCGATGCCTGTAATGGGCGGGTTGGTCGCGCTGGAGCGGCTCCGGCAATGGTATTCCGAGCCGATAATCATTCTCTCGGCCACCGATCAGGAGCGGGAAAAGGTTCGGGCGCTGGATCTGGGCGCCGACGATTACGTGACGAAGCCCTTCAGCTTCAGCGAACTGGCGGCGAGAGTGCGGGCATCCATTCGCCGGGCCGAGAGATTATCAACTTCCGACAACGTGGATGCTCCGGTCGTTTGCGCCGGCGATATAGAGATCGACCTTGCCGCGCACGTTGTACGAAAGGGTTCGAAGGAAGTCCGCCTCACCCGCACTGAATATGATCTGATTCAGGCCCTTGCCACCCACGCGGACAAAGTTCTGACGCACAGGCAGCTCTTGCAGACGGTATGGGGTCCGGAATACGGCCAGGAGACCGACTATTTGCGGACGTTCATCAAACAACTGCGCAGAAAGCTCGAGACGGATCCGTCGCGCCCGCAACACATCATCACGGAGCCGGGCGTCGGATACCGCCTCATAACGGCCTGACGGTAGAGCGCCGCTCCGTCATTCGCGTCCAGCAAGGACCGGGCCATTCGATTCCGACGTTTGCGTCCCCCCGGGTCTCCGTTTCTGGCACCGCGCGTCGATGCCAGCACCGCACGGCGATGGCCGCCCGAACAGGTTGCGGGCGAGTTCTCACGTAATCCTCACGCCAGATGGCTTCTCGCCCGTCAAAATTCTCACGTAACGCTGTGAAAAAACGCCTCCGATTAAGCCAATTGACCGTTTCCGTACTTGGAACACGCCTGAAATCTGCCGGAGATTGGAATGACCAGAGAACTTTCTCGACGCGACTTTCTGAAGCTTAGTGGTGCGTCCGCTGCCGCCATTGGCGCCGCGATTATGGCCGAACAGTACGGCTTCCTCGCACCATCGAGGGGGATCGATAATCCTCTGGCGTTTTACCCGAATCGTGATTGGGAGACGATCTACCGGGATCAGCACCGGATCGACAGGTCGTTCAGCTTCGTCTGCGCTCCGAATGACACGCACAACTGCCGATTGACCGCGACGGTTCGCAATGGTGTGATCACGCGGATTGAGCAGCCGTACGACATCGGGACGTACGAGGATCTTGACGGCAATCACGCGTCCGCGAATTGGAATCCGCGCGGCTGTCTGAAGGGGCTGGCGTACTCACGCCGGGTCTACAGCCCATCGCGCATCAAGCACCCGGTAGTGCGCGCCGGCTGGAAGCTGTGGGCGGAAGACGGGTTTCCCCGGGCTGCCGACGGCACGGCAGACAGAAAGTATTTCAAGCGCGGCGAAGACGACTGGATCCAGATGGGCTGGGACGAGTTGACCGCTCTGGTTGCTCAGGGGATGGAGAACATCGCCACCAGCTACAGCGGGGAGCAGGGCGCGCAGTGGCTGCGGGACCAGGGCTATCCCGAAGAGATGCTCGACACGCTGAAAGACCCCGACGGTGATTACGCGGGAATCCGAACGTTCAAGATGCGCGGTGGCATGGCGTTCCTGGGCGCGACACGGCTGGTTGCGGCTTACCGGTTCGGAAACATGCTTTCGCTGCTGGACAACCATATCCGCGGCAAGGGGCCGGACAAGTCGATGGGCTCGCGTTGTTTCGATAACTACGCGTGGCACACGGACCTGCCGCCGGGCCATCCGATGGTCCACGGAGTCCAGACTTTCGACCAGGAGTTCAACGATTTCTGGAACTCCGATCTGATTGTAATGACGGGCCTCAATCTGGTCTCCAACAAGATGGCAGACCCGATCTGGTGGCAGTCTCTGATCGAGCGGGACGGCAAGATCGTCGTGATCTCGCCCGAATATAGCGCCTCGGCGCCGAAATCCAACTACTGGATCCAGATCCGGCAGGGCACAGACACGGCCCTCAACCTTGGCACGGCGGGGCTGATCATGCGGGAGGGCACTTACAAAGATGACTACGTCAAGAAGTTCACCGACCTCCCGACGCTGGTCCGGACCGACACCCACAAAGTGTTGCGGGCAGAGGATGTTCCGTCGGCGCCGCTGATCGATCCAGGCGAGACCTGGTTTGATGAGAAGGGCGAGCCTGTCCAGACCGTCCCGGAAGATTTGAAGACCAGTCCGGTCCTGATGACGAAGGCCGGCAATCCTATCGCCTGTTCAAGGACCGGCGTGGGGAAAAACTTCGAGACGGGGCTTGCCGACAACGGCCTCAGCCTGGCCGACATAGAGATGGACTGGTCCGGCGAGGTCCAGACAAAAGACGGCCCTGTACAGGCCCGGACGGTATTCAATCTATATCTGGAGTTGACCGAGGAGTACACCCTCGAGAATACCGAGCGGATAACGGGCATCCCGGCGGCGACCATCCGCAAGCTCACGGACGACATCGTTGCGGCCAAGTCTGTCGGGTTCCTCACCGGCATGGGCTCGAACATGTACTTCCACAACGACCTGATCAACCGCTCCCAGTATCTGGTTGCCACGCTGACCGGCAACGTCGGGAAGCTGGGCGGAAACGTTGGCAGCTATGCCGGCAACTACAAGGCGTCGGTTTTCAACGGGCTGCCGTCGTACATCTCAGAGGATCCCTTTGACCAGACGATGGATCCGGACGTTGATGGGCGCGACATCAAGAAGCGCAACAAGATCAAGTTCGAGTCTGTCCACTTCTGGGACCACGGTGACAAGCCGCTGATAATCGACACGCCGTCCGACGGCAGGGTGGTGCTGACGGGCGAGAGCCATATGCCGAGCCCGACCAAGGTTGTGTGGGCGGTGAACGCGAACCTGCTTGGCGTGGCGAAGTGGCACTACAACCAGATCATGAATGTGCTGCCGAAGCAGGAGCTCTGGATAGCGCAGGATTACGAATGGAACATGAACTGCGAGTACGCGGACGTGGTGTTCCCGGTCGACTCCTGGGTGGAGTTCTCACGGCCGGACATGACGGCCTCATGCACAAATCCATTCGTCCAGATGTTTCCACGCGGTGGAATCAAGCGCCTGCATGACACCCGCCAGGACATCGAGGTGTTCGCATCGGTGGCGAAGGCGCTGACCGACAGGACTGGGGATGAGAGATTCGCCCGGCACTGGCAATTCGTCGAAGAAGACAACGTCGAGGTGTATCTGCAGCGGATCATCGACGCGAGCTCAGCCCTGAGGGGATACAACGCCCGGGAGATGATCGCGGCAGACAAGGGTTTTCTCGCGCTGTTCAGGACGTACCCGAGGATCCCCGGCTGGGAGCAGATCCAGGAGAGCAGGCCGTTCTTTACCCGGACCGGCCGGATGGAGTTGTACCGGGAAGAGGACGAGTGGATCAGCCAGGGCGAGAACCTGATCGTTCACAGGGAGCCGATTGAGGCGACGCCGTACCAGCCCAGGGTCATAGTGGCGCCGCCCGGGATGGCCGCAGTGAATCCGAAGGACTACGGCATCCCGCCGGAGGACACGACGGACGCGAAGACACTGTTCAACCGGGTGTCCACGACGTCCGAGATGCTTGCGACGAGCAACCCATTGCTCGCCAAGGGCCTGAGATTCACGCTGTCCACTCCGAAGCCAAGACACCGGACGCACTCTTCATGGAGCGCAAGCGACTGGAACGCGATCTGGTCGAGCAACTTCGGCGACCCGTACCGACGAGACACTCGGACTCCTTGGGTGGGGGAAGAGGAGATAGATATAAATCCGGATGACGCGAAGGAGCTGGGCGTCAATGACGGTGACTATGTGTGGGTGGACGCGAACCCGGATGACCGTCCGTTCGAGGGCCATCAAAATCATCCCGAGATGACTGAGATTACGCGGTTGATGGTCCGGACCCATTACAATCCTTCGCTTCCGCGCGGCATGACGATGATCATCCACGGCGGAAACGCTGCTACGCACCGCTCGGTGAAGGCGCAGAAAGAGAACGCAGACGGGTCAGCCGTGACCGACACCGGATACATCGCAACGTTCCGGCACGGGTCGCAGCAGAGCGCCGTCCGATCGTGGCTGCAGCCTTTGCAGATGACTGAATCTCTGGCCCACAAGGACTTTTTCACCAGCAAGATCCTGAAGGGCTTCACCGTTGACACGCACACGCCCACGGGCGCGCCCAAGGAGGTGATGGTGAAGATCACGCTCGCTGAGCCGGGCTGCCGGGGCGGCGTCGGGACGTGGGCGCCGGCAACCAGCGGGTTTACTCCAGGAAATGAGAA
>JADFHP010000043.1 GCA_022567135.1 Chloroflexota bacterium | reverse complement strand
TCCTATCCGATTCTGATGCTGGGGAGGTCCTTGAGCGGTTGCGAGATCTGCCCGGAAAGATTGGCGACGCGGCACGGCGCTTCTGGCTGATGGACGGACACAGACTTGCCACCGGATTTAGCGTCACCGATAAAGCTGCCTACGAGTTGCCAGAGTTGTTGCTGGAAAAGATCAGAAACGCGGTTGAGTCGGGGATGCCTGACCGGTCGGAACAGGCGAAAGTCGTCGCTACATTTGTGAGAAATCAGGTACCGGCCAAGCACCGCGCGACCTTCGATGAAGAGTTGGCCGACGCCCGGGCAAGTATTCGGATCAAAGACGAGCGCGGACTGTACAACGACGTCTGGGCCAGCGGTGTCGAGCGAAAAGCGTTGGTAGAGGCGGGCAACCGTCTCGTTGCCGAAGGGCGCCTCCACGATCGGGAGCACTTGATGGAAGCCTCATGGCCTGAGCTTGTGGATATCTGGAACGGCGATAGCTCGCCTTCAGCCGACGAGCTGGCCGAACGGCGGTGCGCGAGAATGTCGCTGACTTTCCGCGACGCGCCTCCATTCCTCGGGCCGCCACCTTCGCCAATTCCGGAAATCGAGGGGCTTCCGCCGGAAATGCTGCGCATGAACCGCGCACAGGCCACCTTGGGCCAGGTTCTGGGTCAGCGAGCGCCATCAGATGACGGTGAGGACTTGGTTGGCGCGGTCGCCAACAGCGGCGAATACGAAGGCATCGCGAGAGTCGCCGTCGGCGACTACTCGTTCGACCGCATTCGGACCGGCGATGTGCTCGTCACGTCCACCCACTCAGAGGCGTTCAACGCTGTTGTGCAGAGGCTTGGAGCGATCGTAGCCGACACCGGTGGAGTGCTGTCGCACCTCTCGATCGTATCGCGAGAGATCGGCATTCCCTGCATCGTGACCTGTAAGAACGCGACCACGTTGATCAAGGACGGCGATCGGATCAGGGTAGACGGTGAGAGCGGTCGAGTGACAGTAATCGGTTAGCGCGCTTACGCCTTCAATATCTCCCGCTGCGCCAGCACGCGCTCCAGCAGCGGCGTCATGCCCAGTTCCTGCGCGATGGCGACGGCTGACCTGCCCCAAATAGTTGTGCCAATCGCTATGTTAGTACCGGCCTCAAGTCACGAGGCCTGAACCAGGCATCGGGATGCCGTTTGCCGGGTAGGGTGGTCGCCTCTGGTGCTGGCGGCCGATAACCCAGCGAACTGTGCGGCCGGATCTGGTTGTAGGTTCTTCTCCAATCCTCGATAAGCACCTCCGCTTCCTTCAACGTGTAGAAGATCTCTCCATTAAGTAGCTCATCCCTGAGCTTCCCGTTGAAGCTCTCGTTGTACCCGTTCTCCCACGGGCTGCCGGGCTCGATGAATAGCGTCTTCGCTCCGATCTTCTCGATCCATTCCCTCACCCTCTTGGCTGTGAACTCCGGCCCGTTGTCAGAGCGGATGTATTCAGGCACACCTCTGCGCACCATCAACTCGGTGAGCGTTGCCAGCACATCATCCGATCGCAGCCTGGACGCCACCTTGATCGCCAGGCACTCCCTGCTCCACTCATCGATCACGGTAAGCAGACGGATGGGCTTGCCCAGATGCGTCCGACAGGCTACGAAGTCGTAGGCCCAGACATGGTCCACATGCTCCGGCCTCAAACGGATGTACGATCCATCATTCAGCCAGAGGCGGCCTCGCTTCGGCTGTTTCATCGGTACTTTGAGCCCTTCCCGTCGCCAGATACGCTCCACTCTCTTGTGGTTCACCTGCCATCCGAGCTCTCTCAGTAGAGCGGTGATCCGCCGGTACCCGTACCTGCCGAACCTGATCGCCAGAGCGGTGATGTCGGCCCTCAGGGCTTCTTCATCGTCCCGGATCCTGGGATGGTGGCGCTGAGTGGATCGCGGCTGAGAGAGTGCATGGCAAGCCCTTCGTTCGGAGATTCCCGGGTGAACTCGCTGGACGCGCTCTACGCACATGCGGCGACGAGAAGGGCTCAGAAGTTTCCCTCCGCAGCCTCTTTGAGGATCAGCTTATCCAGTGTGAGATCCGAGACAGCGCGTCTGAGGCGAAGGTTCTCTTTCTCCAGCTCTTTGAGACGGCGAGCCTGTTCGATGTTGAGCCCACCGTACTCCCGGCGCCAGCGGTAGTAGGTCTGTTCTGTGACCTCGATTCCGCGGACAGCAAGCGCAACGGTCGATCCCTGGGCAAGCGCCACTTCTACCTCGCGCAACTTGCCGATGATTTGTTCAGGCGTGTATTTCCTGCGAGCCATATCTCCCCTTTCTCCGATTCCGAAACTCTAACTCTAGAGTTGGATCGGTTTTCGGGGGGCAGGTCACTTGCCCGCCTGTCTTCGCTTATCATGCCCGGCACTATGCCTTCTGAGCGTGTGCAGCGGCGGATAGACAGGCTTCTCGACCAGGCGGAGGAAGCCGTGGACCAACGCGATTGGTCCGCGGTCCATGAGATAGCGGATGCCGTCCTTGTCGCCGATCCAGAGAACGAGGACGCCAAGACCTTCAACGCTATGGCCGAGAAGAGCCTTGGATCACAACCGTCCTCAACCACTCCAGATCTTCAATCTGGCACCGAGCCGCCCGCATCGGACACCCCCACCTCCTTTGCCAACGGCCGCTACGAAGTCAAAGGCTTGCTTGGCACGGGCAGCATGAAACGTGTCTACCTGGTCCGTGACAACCTGCTCGACCGCGACGTGGCGTTTGCCCTCATAAAGACACGCGATTTCGACGACACGGATCGACAGCGCATTACCCGCGAAGCCCAGGCGATGGGCCGGCTTGGAACGCACCCCAACATCGTCACCGTGTTCGATCTGGGGACCGAGGGCGATGAGCCGTACATGGTCACCGAGCTGATGGGCGGTGGTGACGTGCAGGGCTTGCTGACAATGCCGGACAACTCGTTGCCACCCGGCCATAAAGCTTCTCCCACCGAGGAATTGGAAACCGACGCCCTGGCTTCAAGCGGAGAGTCTATGGATGCGGGGAGCAGACAGGCCGTCAGCCTGGGCCTGCCACTGGACCGCGTCATGGAGATCGGCAAGGCAGTCTGTGCGGGGCTGGAGTTCGCACATGCCCACGGGGTCATTCACAGGGACTTGAAACCCAGCAACGTCTGGCTGACGGAAGACAGCACCGCCAAGATCGGCGACTTCGGCCTGGCGATCATTACTGACGAATCACGACTTACCCGCTCGGGAATGATCGTCGGCACGATTCTCTACATGTCGCCGGAACAGGCCACCGGCGGCGAGATCACTGCGAGGACTGATCTCTACTCACTCGGCGCCATGCTTTACGAGATGGTGACAGGCCGTCCGCCATTCCTGGGCGATGACGACATTGGAGTCATCGGCCAGCACATCAACACCCCGCCGGTTGCACCGAGCTGGCATAACCAATCGATCCCCAGGACCCTGGACTCCCTAATCATGCGGCTCCTGGCCAAAGACCCACGGGAAAGACCAGAGAGTGCTGCCGAAGTATTGCAGGCATTGGAAGCCATCGACCCTGCCGAGGCCGCAGCGGCTCATGAGAATGAGCAGGGTTCTCTCGACTCCATGTCTGGAGGTGTATTTGTCGGCCGCCATCGCGAGATGGACCAGCTCAAAGCCACCTTCGAAGATACGCTGGGCGGTCACGGCAAGATGGTGGCGCTGGTTGGCGAGCCGGGCATCGGCAAGACCCGGACGGCGCAAGAGCTTGCGACCTACGCTGCCATGCGGGGCGGTCAGGTTCTCTGGGGCCGTTGTTACGAAGGTGGAGGCGCACCCCCATATTGGCCGTGGGTTCAGGCCATCCGAAGCTATGTCATGGATAGAGACGCTGAAACCGTTCGGCGAGAAATGGGCAGCA
Organism: Chloroflexota bacterium; assembly: GCA_022567135.1. GTDB lineage: Bacteria > Chloroflexota > Dehalococcoidia > Lucifugimonadales > Lucifugimonadaceae > UBA1151. The sequence goes on along the minus strand of JADFHP010000043.1, from coordinate 14,909 downwards.
CCGCGTCGGTGATCGCCGAGATCGTGCCAGATGTGAAAGAGCGCCTGCCAGATCTGCACCCGCCGTCACAGATAGACGACCCTGATTCAGCCAGGTTCAGGCTATTCGACTCGATAACCACCTTCCTGAAAACTGCTTCTGGCGCTCAGCCCATCGTCCTGATGCTGGAAGACCTCCACTGGTCGGACAAGCCATCTCTGCAATTACTGGAGTTCGTGGCGCGCGAGCTCGGCAACGCACGGCTGATGATCGTCGGCAACTATCGGGACATGGAACTGAACCGCAGGCATCCGCTGTCGATCACGCTGGGGGAACTTACCCGTGAGCGTCTGTTCGACCGGGTACTGCTGCGCGGTCTCCAGAAGCACGACGTGCAACGGTTTATCGAAGTAGCGGCCGGTATCGACCCGCCCAGCGCCCTGGTGGACGCGGTGTACACCCAGACAGAGGGTAATCCCCTCTTCGTCACTGAGACAGTCCGACTCTTGATCCAGGAGGGCGACATCACCTCTGGCGCAAAGACCAGGGGCGGGACTTCCTCATGGGAGATACGGATACCCGAAGGCGTGCGGGAGGTCATCGGCCGCAGACTCGACAGGCTCTCTGAGCGCTGCAACGAGGTGCTCACCACCGCCGCCGTGGTCGGCAGGCAGTTCCGATTCGGCGTCCTCATGAAGCTGGTGGATGACGTTTCAGAGAACATGCTTCTCGACGTGCTGGACGAGGCGCTGGACGCCCGTATCGTGGAGGAAGTCGCCTCGGAGGTGGGCCTATACCAGTTCGCCCATGCCCTGATGCAGGAGACGCTAACCTCAGAGCTGTCGGCGACCAGAACAGTCCGGCTCCATGCCCGCATTGCAGAGGCGCTGGAAGAGTTCTATGGGGACGCGGCCGAGGAACATGCCGGGGAACTGGTCGAGCACTTCGCTGAGGCGGAAACAGTGCTGGGGGCCGAGAGGCAAGTGCCGCATCTTATCGCCGCCGGGAAGATGTCACTCGGAAACTACGACTATGTTGATGCAGCCACCTATTTTGAGCGAGCGCTCCGGATAAGAGGTCCGGAATTGAGGGACCGCCAGCACGCAGACCTCCTGGCCGATCTTAGCGTAGCCCAATCTTTCACCCTGACCCGCCACGAACAGCAGACCACCATCGACACTCGCGTCAGGTCGTTTGAGATATATATGGCGCTCGGGGAGATTGAGAGGGCGGTCGCGATCGCAGCAGCATATTTCCCGTCTCTGCATGGCCCGACAGGTCTGGTGCATATGCTGGAGGAGGCCCTGAAACATGTGTCGCAAGGCACTCGCGAAGAGGCCCTGTTGCAAGCGCTTTATTGCCAGCGCATCAGCATTGAGACCGGGCAGTACGAGCCGGCCGTCGCGGCGCGCGATCGCGCTATCGAAATTGCCAGAGAGCTGGATGACCCGAACCTGGAGCTGGCGGCCAGGGTCCGAATGCTTTCAGTCCACTCCTGGCACAATCAGATGGAAGCTCGTGAGCAGGAGATCCTGGGTGGGGCCAGGTTACTGGATAGAGTAGATCTCCCGCCTGCGGAAGTTGAGATGCACAACTACGCGGGCGAACTTTTTCAGAGAAGGGGCGATGAAGAAGCCGCTCGCAGACACGTTTCTGCTGCCATCAGAATCGCAGAGCGACTGCGTTCGACGGATCTGATGATAATGGCGGCGATGGCCGAGAGTGAATCGCTCCGCACGGGCAGCTGGGAGGCGGCGCGGTCCGCTCTCAGCCGCGCCATGGAATTTGACCCGGTCGATCCACGGCTCCTCGAGCGGTCGATTGCTGTTGAGTGCCTGGCGGGCGACCTGAAGGCGGCGCGCGATTTCATTGATCGCGCCGTGTCCCACGTGGAGTCGTTAGATCCGGAGAGATCGCCTCACCAGGTGGCGGCTGCCGGGGTGGATAAGCTGATCATGATCTACAACGACTTCAGCGAGGACGGGTATCTCCTCGATCTTGCCATGCGCTATGCTCGGTTTGGGGCTGAACTTGAGAATATTGAACCGCTAGTCCCATTGTGGGCCCGGGGCCACATGCTTTCGATCAAATCATTTGGTGATGCGCCTGAAGATTCGGCTCGTGATTTCAAGGAGCTCGCCCCGGCATTCCCGCCGGCGGTATCCGGGCTGATGGCACTTCGGCTTGGGTTGGCCGAAGACGCTATCTTTTATCTCGAAAAGTCACTCGCCGAGGATCGATCTGATTCCCATCGGCCGAACATCGCGTTTTTCGCCTCAAGGCTCGCTGAGGCGTATATCTCCCGAGGCGAGCGCGACGATCGCGAAAAAGCCACCGAACTCCAGGATGAGGCCATCGCCATCGCGCAGGAACTGGGCATGAACCCGGTGCTGGAGCGCGTGCTGGCGCAGCGGGAGATCTTGAAGGCGTAAGTCCATCCCCGAACTGAATCTTGTCCACGGATTTGTCCACGAACTCCTGATGACTGTGTGGGACGGGATGTGACGCAACGGTACAAGTCCCCGAACGGATTGATACAAAAGTGGACTGTATGTGACCCGGTGATACGTTTCTAAAGCAACTCAAACACCGGTGAGCATAACGCTCGTGTGAGTTCGATTCTCACCTTCGGCACCAGCTTTTTGGTCGATGAGCCTGTCGACCTTCCGTGGCCATGCCGGTGTGGCGTGGAGCTGGCGCAAAACCCGTCATGCCTGCGCCTCTTCGGTGGCTGGGACGCATCGAAATGGGAGTTGGAATCAGCGTGATCCGATAGCCGCACGGCACGTGTATCTGCCGAGTTCCATGGGTGACTCCACGACGCGGGATAGGTTCTATCCACCTGCAGCGCGCGGGGTGTATGGGCCAATACTGGAGTATCTCCGTCCGACGAGTTTCGTTGGCGAGCACACGCGTCTCCGGGATATCGCATGACCCTGATCCTCATAGTTGACGATAAAGAGTCAGACAGATCTCAACTTGCGGCAGTTGCCGAGGCGAGCGGTCACGACGTGGCTGAGGCCGCCAGTGGAGAGCAGGCTTTACAGGCTCTGCAGGAGCTATCGCCAGACGCCCTCATTCTCGATGCCGAGATGCCCGGGCTTGACGGCTTCAGCGTCCTCGAGCAAGTGCGCCAGTCGACCGGGACGGTGCGGCTCCCGGTGATCATGATCGGTGACTCGGCCTCTCAGAAAAACAGGGCACGGGCCCGAGAGTTGGATGTAGTCGATTTCCTGCCCAAGCCCGTTGATGTCGAAGCGTTAGCGCTTCGGTTGAGGTGGGCTTTGAAATCCGGCTCTGTGATACCGGCCCTGGGGTGGGATAACGCCGATGCTGAGGCGGCAAGAAAACGGGCCCTTGGCGATGACCTTTCACTGAGAAAGATCATGAGAGCTGCCAGTGCCACGGCAGCCGCCGATTATCGCGGGCGCGAGGGGGAGTCGGTTACCGAGGTCACTCCTGAACTGGGCGGCCAGCTAGAGACCCCGGACGGCGATCATTCTGTGTCAATCCCCGGGGGCGCCGTACCCACCGCCGTCGGCCTCCATCTCAAGCCCTCCGACAAGTCAGTTCCCCCTGAGGCGGGCACGCTGAGAATGCGGCTCGGTGATAAATCTCTAGATGTGCGGCTCTCCGACCGGACCGGCACGGGGATCACCGGCATGAAACTTGGCAAGCCTGCTCGGATCGGCATAAAGCCGGACGACGGATCGGGGGCCGGCTCGCCAGGCAGCGAAATGTTGCAGGAGTACGAGCCGGTTACCGGAGAATGGGTTGATCTGCCGACTGTAATAGACCCCGAGACCGGCGAGGCTTTCACGGAGAAAAGCCGGTTGGGCCCGGTTGGCCGCAGGCGGGCGCGGGTACTCATAGTAGAGCCCCAGGCCAAAGAGGCCGAGAAGATGCGGGTCTCCCTGGAAGGCATTGGGTGTCTTCTGACGTTCGAAGAAATCGAGAGCCGGGTGCCCACCTGCATATTGAACGATCGCCCATCAATCGTGATTCTGGGAATTGGCGTGGCCGGCCCACTGGGCTCCAGGCTCATGCGCAGGATCAAGTCCGACCCGGCAACCGAGTACGTGACACTCATCGCAATCAGCCATCCGAAGGACAAGAATGCGTACGCCGATGCGCTTACCCTTGGCGTCCGCGATGTCATCAAGGGCCCGGTCCAGATGGGAGAGCTTCAGTATCGGGTGAGCCGCGCATACCGGTCGGTGTTGGAGAAACGCAAGCTGGCGGCCCGTCGAGCAGCGGCTCAGGAGCGGCAGAACGCGGCCACCCAGCGCGGTGCGCCATCCCAACCCGTCAGGCAGCCAACGAACGATGAACGAGTGGCGCTTCAACGCGCTGCCCGGCAAGCGCTCCAGCGCCGGGCTGCCCGAGCTGGAGATGCCGAGGTTCCCAGGCATGGCCGGCAGAAGCCGCCCAAGCCTGTTTCCTCGCGCACGCGAGACGCTGCGCCTACCAAGCGCGTCCGCAAATCATCGCCGGGAACAGACCAGGCGAATCCGGCGCGAAGGCGGCGCTCGGCCGCATAGCCGTCAGCTAATCGGTTGCCCTGCTTGCCTGGGTGCCGAATCTCATTCTTCCCGCAGCATTGGTGTGTATGTAATGCCGATGAGAAGGCCTTCCGGTGAGAGCAGACGGGCGATAGTCTGTCCCCACGGTTCTATTTTCGGTTCCTGAACGATCTTGAGTCCCCGGTCTTTTAGTTCATCGACCGGGTTGGAAACGTCATCAACCTCCATTTCCAGAGTGGCCTGCGGACGCGGTATGTAGGTGGGCCATTCATCAATACCGAACCTACTCCGGGCGGCGTCCGCGAGAGTCCATAAACCGAAATGTTTTATGCCGGGCAGTTCGATGACGGAGTAGGCGCCGCCGCCTTCGGTCCGCACCGGCAGTCCGAGACGGCGCGTAGAAATCTCTATCGGATTCAACACTATCCGCGATAGGTGAGAAACCGGCCACAAACCGGACGTTCATATGCATTTCCTGGTTGCGTCGCCTCAACTTAATGGATCTACGGGGAGTCGGTTGACGGTCTGGCGTCACCTAGTCGCACGAGAGGCGCCAGCGGACAGGCGTGTGGCGTTTTCGAGCCGGCCGCCTGGGATTTTCGGAGCCTATCAGGCGCGAAGTTTCGCAATTCGCTATTGTGCGTTGCACGGTGTGTGTTCCGCACCGCTGTTAGCCGTTAGATCAGGGGAGTGCGTGCAGTGGCTGATGAGACCACAGGTGGAAGGCCGCCTCAGCTAGACGACGTCCAGGAGTCGATCGAGGACCAACTGAGCGTCGGCGCTTCTGCCGCTGCAGCGACGGAGCTGGCCGCTCTGCGTCCGCCTGATCAGGCGGACGTGCTGGAGGAGCTGGACGCTCCGAGCAGAGAGGCTCTCATGGGAGAGCTATCCGCGGAAGCACTGGCCGATATCGTCGAGCACCTGGGGGCGGAGACCGCGGCGGAGTTGCCCGGCCTGATCGACGTGGCGTCCATGGCGCAGGTCCTGGACGAAGCGCCGCCGGAGGTTGCGGCAGATGTTCTTCGTGCGGTGGAATGGGAGATCGCGCGCGGCATTCTGGCGCAGATGACGAGTCACAGGTCTGTGGCTCGTGTGCTCTTGTATGCGGACGATGACGCCGGCGGCCTGATGACGCCCGATGTGATTGGCCTGAACGAGAACATCTCGGTTTCCAGGGCGTTGCAGATACTCCGGGATTCGCCCCTGCCGCACCAAAAGAAACGGCAGCTATTTGTTGTGGACCCGGCGGGGACGCTCGTGGGGAGAATCGGCCTGTCAGAGCTAGTTTTCGCACCGGCCGGCGCGCGAATTTCCGACGTGATGGAGACGGACGTAATTAGCGTCGAGACGGGCACCGACCAGGAAGAGTGCGCGCGGATCATGAGCCGTTACGGGCTTCGAAGTCTTCCCGTGGTTGACCGCAATGGTGTCCTGGAGGGAGCGGTCGCCATTGAAGAGATGGTGAGGGTGGCCGAAGACGAGGCCACTGAGGACATGCTGAAGATGGTCGGTACGGCCGGAGACGAGAAACTGACGGGCCCGATCCGGAATTCGATCCGCAATCGGTTTCCGTGGTTGCTGGTGAATCTTGGCACGGTACTTTTCGCAGGTGTGCTGGTATCGCTGTTTGAAGGGACCATCGAGCGCCTGGCAATCATTGCAGCGTTCATACCCGTGGTTTCCGGCCAGGCAGGCATCGCGGGCACGCAGACCGTCACTCTGATGGTCCGCTCACTGGCCCTCGGCGACGTCTCAGAGCGCGATAGCCGGGGGGTCCTGGTCAGAGAAGGCGTGCTGGCGCTGGTTCAAGGTGTAGTGATAGCGTCGCTGCTGGGCCTGGTGGTGTGGGTCTGGCAAGCGGACTTTTCTTTCGGCCTGATCGTGTTCGCGGCGTTGCTCGGAAACCTCATATTGGCGGCGATAGCGGGCGTGTTGGTGCCGCTCGCGATGAGGGCCTTGAATACCGACCCGGCGACGTCATCTGCCGTCATCGTTACGACGGTGACGGACTCATTCGGCATTCTGATCTACTTGAGCCTTGCAGCGATATTCATCTCCACGCTTAATGTCGGCTAGGGAAGGGGTCCGTCGGTTGGTGAAATGCCGGCCTGAGGACAGATTCAGGCGACCCCTATCCCGGGTTCTTGTCCCGACTTAGAACCGGTAATTAGCTCTATGGAGTGCGATTTTCCGTTCGCGTGGCGGCCGTCTGACTCCAGTTTTCCGGTTGTGGAGAGGAAGTAAAGCGCCGCCTGCACTCTAGGGTCTCGTCCTGAGCGCCGTCTTGCCCCGAGCTTGGAGAAGATATTTGCCACATAGTTTTCCACAGTGCGCGCTCTGAGGTTGAGCTTTTCGGCAATTTTCGAGTTGGAATCTGCGTCGGCAATACAGGCGAGCACCAGGCGCTCCTTGGCCGTGAGTCCCAGCATGGAACCTCGCTGTGACCCATCTGACTGCTGCGTCAGGAAGCGCCGAAAGACATCGTCGTCCAGCAGAGTCGAGCCATCTGCCACGGCCCTTATGGTTCGTACGAGTTTGTCCACGCTCCCGATATCAGATTTCCTGATGAACGCCCTGCCCGCGGGATCAGAGAATATGAATTCGGCGAACGCGTTTGGATCCATGCGATTGCCGATGAAAACGATGCCAGCCGAGAGGTTCAATATTCGGAGCCGCGATACTAGATTTTCACCGTTATCGAACGCGAGGTCTACATCCAGGATTGCGACCGTTGGCCTATGATCTTCCATTGCCACCGCCGCCCCTTCGGCGTCGGTCGCGGTGTCCACGATTTCGAAATCCGATTGGCCGCCAAGCACCGATGCGAGCGCCTCAACCATGAACCGATCGTGGTCTGCAATAACCAGTGTCACCCCATTATTCACGTGGTCTCCCCCTCATTGATCCCCCGGAGGGCGAGCACGATTGCCCCATCGTGACTGGCACCCCCCTGCAATCACCATAGAGCGAAAATTGCCTCCGGGTCACCGCGAATCTCCCGCATCGCGGCAGGGGATTACTCTCGGGGCGACTAGGTAAATCTTTTGCTGGCGGTGGGTATTACGCGCCGCTGAAATCGTGCTGATAACCGTTCTGGCCTAGTCTGAGCCGGGTGGTGAACTGGCCGGGCGGGAGTGCCGGTTTGACCGGTCAGCGGGCATGCGGCGGCCCGGCGCCGATTGAATTCGTGCCAGTGCCGGTGCCGGTGCCATCGCCGGCAGAGAGCGTGGCCTGCCTGGCGAACCAGAGAGCCGCATGGGCCCGCGGGTTCATGTCTGGTTTCCGGTCGGTTTCAAGGCGATTGTAAATCTCTTGCAGATGGCACTCGACAGTCCGGTTACTGATGCCAAGGTTGCTGCCGACTTCTTCGTTGCCGTATCCCTGGGCCAGATATGAAAACACCTTGATCTGCTGGTAGGTCATCTGGTTGAGACCGGCCGAAGTGTCCTTTCTGACCGCGTCGACAATCGTTGGGTCGAAAACGGACAATCCCTCTGCCGCGCCCCAAATTGTTCGCTCCAGGGCCGATACTCCGAGCAGCGTTTATGGACGGGTACGACCAGCGGGCGCCGCCATTCAAGACCACGGATGCCGCATCCAGTGTCTGAGGGACAGACGTCATTACGATGATGGCGAGTCGGCCATTGTCTTGCTGGGCCTTGAGGCCGATCTCAATCCCGCTGGGCCCATCGCCAAGGTGGAGATCCATCAGGGTGATGTCCGGCCTGTGGATTTTCATAGCTGCGAGCGCGGAGTTGCCGTCGCCGGCGGTGCCGACCAGTTCGAAGTCCTCAATTGATGGGATCGGGGAGGCGAGGAGTTCTCTGAAGAGCGGCTCGTCTTCCAAGATGAAAATCTTGATCGGCATTCCGGGCCTTCAATTGCCTCTGATCGTTGAAGGCCCCGTACTTCTTGGTCCGTCCCCCAAACTGCTGGTCCAGGGCCATTTCGCGATTGCGACCCGGCCGGTATCGAGACTACTCGCATATCGCCACCGCAACAGTCATTTCAGAACCCGTCAACATAACCGCTTCGTCACGAAGTCAACCATTGGGACGAACACCCGGCAAGCGGCGGTTTCCGAAAGGATCAATCTGATCTGGCGATCAGGTAGCCGACACGCGGCCGCGTGACTATCACCTCAGGTGCTGCCGGAATTCTTTCGACTTTCTTCCGCAGGCGGCTTATGTTGACCCGGAGGAGATGGTCATCAAATTGCGCCGTCGCCCCCCAGATCTCTTCCGCAAGTTCACTGTTAGCCAAAACGCGGCCTCTATTTCTGACCAGCGCTTCAAGGATCCGGAACTCGGTGGGGGTGAGTGCGATCACATTGCCGCCCCGTGTGACCGACCTTTGATCGAAGTCAATGGTGAGCCCGCCAACCTCGACCAGGTTTGGCGGCGGCTGACTTTCCGGCCGCGCACGTCTCAGAACTGCGGCGATGTGGGCGGCCAGCAGGCGAACTCCGAACGGTTTGATGATGTAGTCGTCCGCGCCGGCGGAGAATGCATCAATTGCGTCATCTTCTGAACCCAGCGGGCTCAGCAGAATCAGAGGAGCTGCCGATTGTTTCCTGATAACACGGCAGGCGTCTGGACCGTTGTGTGCGGGCGAATCGATGTCCAGGAGAATGAGATCCGGGGCAAGGCGACGAGCGGCGGTCGCGGCGTTCTCGATGCCGGCGACGGTTTCGATCTGGTACCCGGGCAGTTCATCGGAACTGCCGGAAAATTGCAGTAAATCGGAACTGTCCGACACGACCAGTATGAGCGGTCTCTGGCGATTCATTGACGCGTTCATGGGTGCCGCGCCACACATGCCGACTTATTGTCAAGAAGAACCGGAAGGTAGATCCGGGAGAATCGGAATTTCTCGTTGGCTCTGAATCCGGGTAACTCGGATAGAGGCATCGTGCCGTTCGCCCCAAGCTGATTGTGCTGAGCTTTGTCGACGTCCACGCCGGGATGGCGCATAGGGGGGATGCGGTGCGCCCGAGAGTCCACGTGTAATTACACCATCTGGCAATGGATCCGCTCTAGTGCATTTTGCGCGGTATTTCCTACAGCGAATTACGCTGGTCCATGTGCGTGACCGCTCATCGAAGGCGTCCGGGCCGAAACGACAGCCCCGGCGACTCCCGGCGATCTGGATCGGTTCGCCGGAATTCAACACCCCGCAGCGGGTTAGTACACCCATAAGTATTTCGTGCGATTGTCCGTCGAGTTGCAGCACAGTGGAATCACAGCAGCGTCACAAAATCGGACGCGGGATGCGTTCGAGTAAAGAGGGGTAAATATGGGGGCGGTCAGTAACGGACCGGCTGCCAGGACCCCGCGATTTTACGGACGGCAAGAGGAAGAGGCCGCCGCGCGCGAACCACCACTGTCCGGCAATGTCCGGTAAACTTCCGCCTCGCCGGACGCTCAAGAACGCTCAAGATTGATCGCGCCCGAAAAATCGATGTTTTCAACCCGATGACGCAGGGGAGACACCATGGCCCGAATCAATAAATGTATCGAGCTGCTCGCTGAGGGACAGCCAATCTACGCGACCGGGGCGCGTGAGCTCAGCTATGACGCGGGGCGCGAGATGTCGCAGACCTGGGCCGACATGATCCTTGTGGAATTCGAACACCATCCGTTCGACACCGTGGGATTGGCGAAGTTCATGGAAGGTCTCAAGGATGGGGGGCCGACTCCGAGCGGCCACCCCACGCCCACCGTAGTCGCGACGCTCCCGTCCAATTGCATTTCACGTGAAGAGGTCCTATACAACGCCTGGCAGTCCCGCCATATTCTCGCGACGGGCGCGCACGGCCTGCTGCACACCCACGCCCGCGACCCGGAGGCGGTCAAGGCTTTCGTGGCAACGGCCCGGTATCCGTTCCAGACGCTGGCTCGCGACATTATCCCCGAGGGTCTGCGCGGCGGCGGGGGACAGGCGATGGCAGCAAAGATATGGGGGCTGGATCCCAGTGCGTACACCAGGGTCGCGGACCCGTGGCCCCTGAACCCCGAAGGTGAGTTGCTGCTGGGCCTCAAGATTGAGGACAAGTATTGTCTGATTACGGCGGATGAGACGGCGGCGGTGCCGGGCATCGCGTTTGCCGAGTGGGGTCCGGGGGACATGGGAATGTCGTTTGGTGACCCGGATGCGCATGATCCGCCGTACCCCGAGTTCATGAACGATGCCCGCGACACGGTGAAGAACGCGCTCGATAAGGCCGGGGTCGCCTTTTACAGCGGCTGGAATGATCCGGAGATGACGACGGAGCAGCGGGTAGACCACCTCATCGACAATATCGGTGTCAGGATGATGGGCGCTCCGAATAGAGAATATGCCGACTACGGTCGTAAAAAGACTGGTCGGACAATGCCTGTGTAGGCCGGGCTTGTCGCAGGGGGTTGGCTTCGCGGCGTCTGAGGCGCCCGCAGCGCGCGCGAACGCAGGGGCAACATGGTATGGCGCTAGTTGTCGACGCGCCCTGAGCGGGGGTGTGCTGAGCCGGGCGGCCGCTCAAATTACGTATGGCAAGCGCCGGAAGTGCCGGAGCCTAAGGCGACTTTGACTGGCGCTTTACGCCATCCCCTGCACGACAGGAAGCAGCTTATTGACGCTTGGGCGCGACCCCGGCGGATAGATTCGGGAATCCTGGATGACCCCGCTCTTGTCGATGATGAACGTGGATCGGCGCGATGTGCCGCGCTCTGAGAGCACTCCGTACAACTCGGTCACGCGGCCTTTTGGATCAGCATCCGACAGGATGGGGAACTTGACCCCTCCCAGGCTCTCGGACCAGTCGGCCTGCTTCTCTACAGAGTCGACGCTGATTTCGATGATCTCGGCGCCGGCTGCGGCGAACTCTTCGTATGCCTCGCTCAAGGCGGACACTTGCTTCGTTCAGCCGCCTGTGAAGCTGGCCGGGTGGAACGCAAGAAGAACGTTCTTTACGCCCCGGTAGCTGCTCAGGGTGACGTTTTCACCGGTGTGGGCGGGGAGTGTGAAATCGGGTGCTTCCGCACCAGCCTTAAGTTGCGCCAACTGTGACACCTCGCTGGTTTATTGGATACGGGTTTGCGGCATCGGCCTGAGCAGTCTACACCGGATGTTCGGTGCGTTCGTCCAGGCCCCACACCTTTGCCGCCGTGCCGCCCAACAGGCTTTCTCGCTCATCGTCAGACAGCCAGTCCAGGCCCTCCCGGACGAACCTCAGCTCCTCGTCCATGGGCAGCCAGCCGTGTTGTACCCGCAGCTTGCGGCCCGGGTATCCGGTGCCCCACATCGAACGCTCGGCTCCGAACTCATCGATGAGCCGCCTGATCACCCTCTGAACGGCCGGGTACGGGAACTCATCCCCGGACTGGCGGGCCGTGTCTGAGATCTTGACGTACATGTTCGGATTGAGGGCGAGCTCGAAGATGGGCCTGTGCGATGAGAAGACCGGCCCGTCGCTCATATCCGGGTATGACATGTGATCGAGGATGAAGGGGATGGTGGCCCAGGCGGAGGCGACCTCGCTCAATTGCGGGGCCTGCTCGGGCCGCATGTGCACCTGCACCACTGCGTTGTTCTCGGCCAGGACATCCCACATCGGCCAGTTTTCCGGCCGGTTCAGCGAGGGCTCGTCGTAGTACATGGGGTGGAAGCGGAAGCCGCGCATTCCGCGCTCCTCCATCCAGTAGCGCGCCTGCTCCGCGTTATCGGGCGCAAACGGGTCGAGGAGGCCGTGTGCAATCAGGCGGTCCGGCCATTTCGCCGCAGAATCCGCGACGTAGCCATTGTCCCAGGTGGACCCGCTGTCCTGGACGACGATAGATACGTCGATGCCGTGCTCGTCCATCTCTTCGAGCAGCGTTTCCGCTCTTCCGGGCTCATCGTGCCTGCCCTTGAAACTGGCCGCGGTGGGACCCACGGGCGCCACGGGCGGAACCTCCCAGATGTGTACGTGTGTGTCTATGAGCATGGACGAAGTGTAGCGGGGCACGCGGCCGGGCCGTCAACCAAGTACGGGCTCGTAATGGCCCAAAGATGACGGCCCGACGCCGGCACAGTGTAGAGCGACCGGCGGTGAATATTTAGCCGCCGCGCTGGGAGTCGCCTCAGGCGGCGATCGTTGGACGCGACCAGACCGAGAGCCTGAACGCAAACGCAGAGCCGTCATCCTTCCACCTCGAGCGAATCGAGGGGTGGCAGCCTTGGTCTGGACCCTCCTACCGCTGCACACGGCCAGAGGTGTCGCCGCCGGCGACCGACCAGACCTCTTTTTCGGTGACGAGGTTGAAGTCGCCGTGGAAGGTGTGCGCCAGCGCGGACGAGGCGACCGCGAAGTCGAGTATCGATCGGCTATCCCACTCCTGGACGTTTCCGTGGATGATTCCCGCCGAGAAGGCGTCACCGCCGCCGACTCGGTCGACGATGCGGACAGGGTACTTGCGGCCGACCATGAGTTCGGCGCCGTCCCAGTAGATCGCAGACCAGTCGTTGTCGTCTGCGGAGTGGCTTTCGCGCAGAGTTATGCCCACTCTGGAGAAGCCATATTCGCCGACCAGAGTGTCGATAACCGGCCGGTAAGCCTCGGGGTCGATTTCGCCTGAGGTCACGTCGACGCCTTCGGCCCGTATGCCAAGGCACTTATCGGCGTCTTCCTCGTTGCCGATCGCCACGTCCACGTACTCCATGAGCGGCTTCATGACCGACTGCGCCTTCTCGGAAGACCACAGATTGCCCCTGTAGTTGAAGTCGCAACTCACCGTGAGTCCAGCAACTTTCGCGGCTTTCGTTCCCTCGGCTACCGCCTCCGCCGCGGTGTCTGATATGGCGGGCGTGATGCCGGTCCAGTGGAACCAGCTCTTGCCGTCGAAAACGGCGTCCCAATCGACATCGCCGGGTCCAAGTTCGGCGATGGAGCTGGCGGCACGGTCGTATACGACCTTTGAGGCGCGCATCGAAGCGCCCGATTCCAGGTAGTAGATGCCAAGGCGCTTGCCCTGCCGAAGAATATCGCTCGTATCGACGCCGAACTGACGGATGTAGTTGACGCAGGCCTGCCCGATCTCGTTGTCCGGGACGGCGGTGACGAAGGAGACGTCTTCACCGAAGTGGGCCAGCGAGACAGCCACGTTGCATTCGCCGCCGCCGTATGTCGCCTCAAACTCGCGAGCCTGCGTGAAGCGCTCCCGGCGTTTAGTCGCGAGGCGCAGCATCACCTCGCCGTATGTCACGATCTTGCCGGCCAATGTTGTTCTCCCAAATATTCGATACGAATATGGCGCACTAATCTGTTGTCTGCTGGATGCTACTTGTCTGAGCGGATCTCGTTGATGAGGGCCACGACCTCCCTCGAACGCTGCTCAAGGGCGGCCCAATCCTTTCCTGAGACGATGTCAGCCGAGACGAGTTTTGAGCCCATTCCAACCGCAACCACGCCGGCGTTGAACCAGCCTTCCAGCGATTCGCGGGTGATGTCCACGCCGCCTGTCGGCATGAGGGAAGACCAGGGCATTGGCCCCATGAGGTCTTTAATAAAGCCCGGTCCGCCCGCGCCGCTGCCGGGGAAGACCTTGATGATTTCGCATCCCAGCTCTTCTGCGTAAGAGATCTCGGATGCTGTTCCACAGCCCGGCGTGTAGGGGATCTTGCGGCGGTTGCAGACCTTAGCCACGTCGGGGTTGGTCACAGGGCCCACGATGAAGTTCGCTCCACTATTTATGTACTGGGCCGCGGTGCCCGCGTCGATTACGGACCCGGCGCCGAGAATGGCGTCTGGGACCTCGTCACGGCAGTACTTCTCCAGTTCGTTGAATACCTCCCAGGCGTGGTCTCCTCGGTTGGTGAACTCAAGTACCTTGATTCCGCCTGCGGCACAGGACCTGGCGATATGCCGGACGATGTCGAGATCGCCGTTATAGAAGACGGGGACCACGCCAGTTTCGTGGATGGCGTTATTCACCTGAAGACGCGTGTACCTGGCCACTGTGACTCCGATTCCCATTTTTGATTCGAGTTGGGGGTGAGACCGCGCATTTCGCGCGCGCGATGTCACAGTGTAATCCGGGGACTCCGCCAGAGCCATGGAGGCGGCGCTATGGAGGCTGCGAGAGGGGGCCGGTTATCGGGTAGAGGGCGGTTGGCCGGGTTGTGACGGCGCCCGGACAGACTCGCGCTCACCATCGACCAGACGATACAGCCACGGGGCCCGATCGCGCAGTGCGGAAAGTACCCTCGGGTGCAGCCATATGAGGGCGATCAGCAGCGGGAGGCTGATCAGGTATCCGGCGATGACGTCTACCGGCCAGTGCTCGACGTCGATGACTCTGCCCAGGCCCATCAGGGCCGCGAGGGCGGCGAATATGCTGACCATCGTCCAACGCCATAGAGGGCGCCGCACATACTTGTAGGAAAAGTAGG
>JADFHP010000161.1 GCA_022567135.1 Chloroflexota bacterium | reverse complement strand
TGTGGTCGAGTGAGATCACGACTCGACTGGAGGCGCTGCCCGCCGTATCCGGCGTATCCGTCACCGACTTGCCCGATGGAAAGACCAATCTGCGCCTGGCGACCGCCGACGGCGATTTTCCGACCACCGAGATCATCGCCGCCATCACCGCCGGCGGCGCTGAAGTAGTCAGCCTGCAGGCCGTGCGGCCGTCGCTGGAGGACGCATTCGTGGCGCTAACAGGCGGGGAGCCGGAACCGTGATCCATAACCGGACCTCAAGCCTTGCCCCATTCCTGGCAATCACACAACTCCACGCTCGACGCACGCTGGTCGCACGAGTGGACATCCTGTCCAACATCGCATTCGGGGTCCTCCTGGCCTACGGACTTGCCTTCCTCTGGCAGGCCCTCTACCGAGCAGAATTCGTCCCGCCAACCGTCCCCATCGACCGGATGGTGACATACGCAATCCTGGGATCGGTAGTCACGACCTCGCTACAGACAGGAATCGTCTATTACGCGAACTGGCGCATCAGGACCGGGGACATAATTTTCGACATACTTCGGCCGATCAACTGGCAGGTCAGTCTGCTCGGGGACTTCTTCGGCACCGTAATCGCGCAATTCGTCGCCGTCGCGTTGCCCGTTGTTGCGATCAGCGCCGTGTTTCTGGATTTCCGACCGCCCGCGTCCACAGTTGCGGCGCTCGTCTTCGGCCCGAGTCTGATCCTCGGCGCCCTGGTCAGTTACTCAATCGTATTCCTGATCCTGCTTCTCGCCTTCCGCTACACCCAGGTCGGTGGGATCGAATCGGCCATGCGCGGGTTCAGGCCGTTGCTCACGGGCGCATTGGTTCCCCTGTGGTTTCTCCCAGGGGGTGTGGGCACGGCCATGGAACAACTGCCGTTTCCAGCCATCGCTTTCACTCCACTGTCCATCTATATCGGCGAGACAGAGGGCGCAGATATCTGGGTGGCGCTGGCACGGCAGGCCGGCTGGGCCGTGGTTCTCCTTGCCACCGGCGCCTATTTCGCAAGGCGCGGCATGCATAAGCTCAGCATCCAGGGCGGATAGATGGGCACCTATCTCGCACTCCAGATGGCCTACCTCCATATCGGGCTGAAATCAGCCTTGCAATACCGCGTGAACTTCGTCGGCGGCGTCCTGGGCCTCTTGACGCACTCGCTTTTCGCGGCCCTGGGCGGAATCGTCCTAATCGATCGATTTGGCGGTGTCGAAGGCTGGGAACTGGGCCAGATCGTGTTCATGTTCGGTCTCACGCGCATCCAGACTGGAGTCATCTACAGCGTCTTCAGAGGAATCGTAGGTTGGGAGTTCTACGTGCAGGAAGGATTCGTAGATAGGTACCTGGTCCGGCCACGTGGCCTGCTCACTCAGGTCCCGGGAGCTGAATTCGATGTCTCTGGATTCGGCCCGATGATAGCCGGGGCGGGATTGGTGGCATTCGGCGCCGCAATCTCGCCGCCGAATCTGACCTGGTGGCTCGTGCCGTGGCTGGCGGTTGTGATCAGTTCCGGGATAGTGATTCAGCTCAGCCTCACGATGATTGTGGCCTCTTTCGCGTTCTACAACGTTCAGATGGGAGCGGCAACAAACTCCCTTGAGCGCACAGCTTGGCAGATGAATCTCTTCCCGGCTTCTGCCTACTCAGCCGGGGTTCAGGCGTTGATTACCGTGGCGCTCCCGTGGGCCTTCATGGCCTTCTATCCCGCTCATCTACTCTACGGTCGAGATTCCGACGGGCTCTTCGGATCACCGGTCCTCTATCTCTCGCCGGTCGCGGCCATGGCCGCGTTCGCCGTCGGTTACGGCGTCTGGCGGCGAGGCATCCGCAAATACCAGGGCATGGGGGGAATGTGAGTTTGCGTGAAGATTCGAGCGCGACGGGCCCGATCATCGTCGCCAACCAACTTACCCGGCACTACAAAGTGCAGAAAAACGCCCTGAAAACCGGGCGATTCGGACTCGGACTCGTTCGACGCGAGATGGAGATCGTAAAGGCAATCGACGATCTTAACTTCACGATCGAGCCGGCAACTGCCGTCGGGCTGATCGGACTAAACGGCGCAGGTAAATCGACTCTTTTGAAGCTGATTACCGGTGTGCTGGTGCCCACCAGCGGCGAGGTGCTCGTCGGCGGACTGCAGCCGAGTGAGCACAGGAAGGAAGTGGTACGAAACATCGGCGTCGTGTTTGGCCACAGATCCCAGCTCTGGTGGGATGTCCCACTCATCGACTCGCTGAACGTCTTAAGGCTGATCTACTCAGTCGATGAAAAGGACTACAAACAGCGCCTGCAGAGCCTCACAGATCTCCTGGAAATGGGTGATCTTCTCCCTCGCGCGCCCCGCCAACTCAGCCTCGGACAACGGGTACGAGGAGAGATCATGGCGAGCCTCCTTCACGGTCCGAATCTGTTGATCCTGGATGAGCCGACCGTCGGTCTCGACATAATCGCCAAGGCCAAAATACGCCGCCTGATCAGATCTCTCATCGAAGAGGAAGGTGTCACAGTCATACTGGCCAGCCATGAGGTCTCGGACATAGAAGAGATTTGCGAAAGGACGATCCTGCTCCATGAAGGCAGGATCCTTTACGAGGGAACTATCGAGGCGCTTAAAGCACAGGCAAACGTCGAACGCAGTCTGGTACTCGACGTCGAGCGTGGAACGGGCCAGGGAAGCGATGACGTAGTTGTCGAACAGGTGACGATCCCTCTTTCCGGCAACGACACGGCAAGAAGGCTCGCCGAAGTTGCCTCCCTGGGAACCGTATCGGGTGCGCAAGTCACCGGCGGCTCCCTCGAAGTCATCCTGGCCCGGCTATTCGACGAGGCAACAAACTAAAGAACACCAGCTAGACCTCCCAGAACCCGTCATCCAGGATCTCCGCCCGCTGCCGCGCCACCGACCTGTAAGGCGGTCCGGCGGCCTGCTCTTCGTCCGACATCGCCATCACTCGAGCATCCGCCACACGGTCGAGATACCCGCTCAGGTGCCGGCGCCGCAGCAAATCGGGCAGCATATCCAGCTCCTCCTCGGGCAGCGCGTTCTCGCGCTCGTAGCCACTCATGAAGGCCTGCAAAAAGTGCCGGGCGAACTCCCTGCGCTCCATCTTCGCCCCGCCCGTCCATGCCTCGAAATCACCCCGGTCGTAGGCGAATCCTTGCGCGTTGCGCACGTTATGAACAATCACCGAGATGTCGGCGACGAGCCAGTCATACGAACTGTTGTCGAAGTCCAGCGGCCGCAAAGTAGCCTCGTCCCAGATCAGGTTCCACTGATGCATGTCGCCGTGGATCAGCCCCCACGACTCGGGCCCCTTGCGCCGCCCGTCCAACCGCTCGATGACCTCCATGCCCTTCGTCCGAACGTCCGACATCTCGTCCGGAATACTAGAAAAATCCTCACGCATCTCCTCCTGCCAGTCCGGCCGGGTGAACTCCGGCAGCACTGGCCCAAACGTCTTGGTCAGCGCGTGCATCTTGCCAAGCAAAATTCCCCATCGCCCGAAAAGCTCCGGCGTCCACTCACGCGGCTCCACCAGCCGCCCGGGCAGCCGCGCCTCCACCCGCGCGACATGTTCAGCGATCTCCTCGACTTCCACACCGCCAACCGAATGCAACGACTCGGCGGCAGGTACTCCGCCCGCGCGCATATGACGCACGAACTCGATCTCGCTGCGCACCATCGCCACCGAGCGGTAGCTCGCGGGAGTCACCTTCAGCACGACCTCGCGACCGCCTCGAATACCGGCGAATACCCGGCTTGCCAGCCCGCCTAGCGGCGCCAGTGAACCCGGCTCTATCTCGAATCGCCGCGCCGCCTCCTCGATAATTTCAGCAGCTATATCTGTTGTCTGGGGGTTGCCATCGTCAGACATGCGGCGCAGCATACCGGCTAAAGCCTTCGACACGCGCCCCTTCCAAGTGATAAAACCCCTTCGCCGGCTAACAACGGACATTTGGAGACACTCAAACCATGGCCAACCGCATCAACCGAGCTATCGAACTTCTGCAGGCCGACCAGCCGATCTTCTACTACGGCGGACACACCGGCTTCGACCTCTCACACGAGAACGGCGTCGAGCAAGCCGGCACAAAGGCCGACTACATCAACATCGGCATGGAACACGGCGCATTCGACATGCCGGGCCTCGAACGGTTC
The DNA here is from genome assembly GCA_022567135.1 of Chloroflexota bacterium. GTDB lineage: Bacteria > Chloroflexota > Dehalococcoidia > Lucifugimonadales > Lucifugimonadaceae > UBA1151. The sequence continues at coordinate 1,194 of JADFHP010000161.1, read as the reverse complement.
ATGAAGGGCCTCCTGGATGGCGGGCCGACCCGCTCCGGCCACCTGACGCCAACCGTCATCGTCGAAGCGCCGGTGATCGGCGAGAGCGAAAACGCGATTCGATACAACACCTGGCAGTTCCGCCAAATCCTGGGCCGCGGGGTCCACGGGATTCTTCTCTGTCACGCAGAATCTCCGGCTGCCGTAAAGGCCTTCGTCGAGGTCTGCCGATTCCCTCGCAACCTGGCAGGCGTCGGCGCCGGGCTGGACGTGGGCACACGCGGCGTCGGCGGCCAGGCCGTCCCGGCAGAGATCTGGGGCATCGACAACAATGAGTACGTGGACAAGGCCGACCCATGGCCGCTGAACCCCGACGGCGAGTTGATGCTCGGCCTCAAGATCGAAAATATACGCGCCCTGAACCAGGTCGAGGCAACGCTGAAGATCCCGGGCATCGCGTTCGCAGAGTGGGGCCCCGGAGATATGGCGATGTCTATGGGCGTCGACCGGTCCGACGTCGAAGGCCGCCACCCCAGGCTTAGCGAAGCGCGAGATCGGGTCTTCGCAGCATGCAAGGAGAACGGCGTCGCATTCCTCGAAGGCCCCGAAAAGGGACGGGTGGCACAGCAGTACGACGAGGGCGTCCGCATAGGCGGCTACAACGAAGAGCTGTCCGCCGAGGCCCGCGCACACGCCGGCCGGACCATGCCTGTCTAGGGATTTTTCGAGCGCTCGCTACCGGTACTACGGATTCGGATAGTCGAACCGGCATCCGGCGTCCCACAACGACCGCTGGTTGCCGTGCGCCGGTACGCCGCCGGCGTCTTTCAGCATCCTCGCAAAGTGCAACAGGTTCAAGGTCCTGCTTTCGCATAGCTCTTTCTGCATTTCGGAGAGCATCGGCAATACCTCTGCGCATATCTATTTTTGCGCGTATCAGGGCCCAGGTGAAGTTGATCTCGTGATGACAGGTTGCCAACTCATGACCCGGCCAGGCAGGCACATCAGGCGATCGGAAAGGGGCTTAAGCCCAGACCCCGCACCTTGCCGCACCAAACCGCCAGATCACCCGCTCGCTGTCGCCTGCGACGAGCATTTGGGTGCCCATGACAATGGTTTGCACAGGTCACGCCGCGGTTGGGAAAACTGAGCACCTCTGCCATCGAAGGTGGGATATACCAAAGCTATCAACTAGGCGAGCACCAATGATCATAC
>JADFHP010000160.1 GCA_022567135.1 Chloroflexota bacterium | reverse complement strand
TCACCGGCCGGAAGCGCGACGAACTCCGCGATGCGATGCGCGAATTCCGCGACGACGGTATCGAGGGAGTGGTTCTGGACCTGAGGAACAATCCCGGCGGACTTTTGACGGCAACGGTTGACGTGGCCAGCGAGTTCATCAGTGGCGGCCTTGTCACCTTTGAAGTCGATGGGCGCGGGAATCGCAAGGACTGGGCGGTGCGCTCCGGTGGCGAGTCGTTCGATGTGCCCATTGTTGTGCTGGTAAATGACTTCAGCGCCAGCGGCAGCGAGGTGCTGACGGCGGCGCTTCAGGATAACGATCGCGCTGTGGTGATTGGCGTCACCACGTTTGGCAAAGGCAGTGTGAACATGCTGCGGCCCCTGAGCAATGGCGGTGGCCTCTACATCACGTTTGCCCGCTGGTACTCTCCGGACGGCCGGTTGATTGAGGGCGAAGGCATTGAGCCGGACGTGACAATCGAGTACACCCTGGATCTGGCGGCGGCCCGCCGGGGAGCTGAAGACACACAGCTCAACGCGGCGATAAAACAGCTCGATTTCGAGACTGGCAACGTGTCCGTGATCAACATCGAATAGATAAACTTGAACCGTTATGGCGGTTCACTCAGGAAAATCTACCGGCGCAATCGCGGTCAATCGCAGGGCACGCCGCGACTACGACGTTCTCGAGACATTTGAGGCCGGGCTGGTTCTCACCGGGTCTGAGATCAAGTCAATTCGTGCCGGCCGCGTCAATATCACACAGGCCTACGCGCAGGAGCGTGACGGCGAGATGTGGCTCTTGAACGCGCATATCGCTGAATACCACGGCGCGGGCGGTGCGTTCGGCAACCACGAGCCGCTGCGGCCGCGAAAGCTTCTCCTGCATAAGAAGCAGATCAGGCACATGGTGCGCGAACTCACGGGCCAGAGAGTCACGATCGTCCCGTTGAGGCTATTCATCAGAAACCACTTCGCCAAAGTGGAGTTGGGACTGATGAGGGGCCGCAGAACTTTCGACAAGCGCGCCCACGATGCGCGCCGAGATGCCAACCGCGAGATGCAGCGCGCCGAGAGGGAGCGCGCACGTTAGCCCCCTGCCCTGCCCGGCTGCCCGGCGAGTTGCCTGCGTTCCGCTGGATTACAATATGAGGACTACTCCGTGGGGACGCGTGGTCTCGACAGGGAGGGCACCCGCAGGATTGCAGGTCGAGGCGCCAGCCACCTCGCTAATAAGCTGGCAAAAAAGTAACTGGCGACAAACAACTCGCCCTGGCTGCTTAACTAAGTAGTCACGTTCCACCGGCCCTCACTCTGACGGGGCCGGACGGAGCGACGAAACGTCAGGGTGCTGTCTGGCCGATGCCGATAAGCCGGACCCAAGATCATCGGCTGGCCGCCTGAAGTATCGGGTCGAAGGAGTACACGGGCGGTAAGAAACATCCGGCGACTACGCCTGTAGACATCTGACCGGAACCCTTCCTGGACGGGGAGTTCGACTCTCCCCCGTCTCCACCACAGACACTTATCCGCAGCGACCCCCGGTGGCAACGCCGGGGGTTCCTCTTTTTTTAGGGGTACAACTCCGGAGTCTTCCCGTGCGGTCGCCACCTGGAATATTGGGATAAACGGCGGCTATGGTTTTGACCTGTCCTATTGGGCCGGCATTGGATGACCCCCTGCCACCATAGCGAGGGGTCACTGAGTTCTCCCCGCAAACTGGTGCAACGCCAATCGCAAAACCCACCCCGCCTCACGTCCAAGTCACGTTCGGCGGTATAGTACCCGTCGCATACGGTATTCGAATTTCGACTGAGTGATAGCAGGTGAACCATGTCGGACCAAATACGCCTCGGAATCATTGGCGCCAGCCCGACCGTCGGCTGGGCGCACCGGGCCCACCTCCCCGCCGTTCCATCGATCGCTGGATTTGAGTTGACGGCGGCCTGTACGACGCGCATGGAGACGGCCACGGAGTCCGCCCGGCAGTACGGCGCCAGGATGGCGTTCGACGACTATCACAAAATGCTCGAACACCCGGAAATCGATGCCGTAGCGGTCGTCATACGAGTCCCCGCCCACTATGACATCACGAAAGACGCCATCAACGCCGGGAAGCACGTCTTCACGGAGTGGCCGCTGGGCCGCACAACCGAGGAGGCGCGGGAGCTCGCGGCGCTGGCGCGGGAGAAAGGCGTGCGGACTATCGTCGGCCTCCAGTCTCGTGCCGCTCCGGCCGTGCTGCACATGAAGGAACTTGTCGACGCTGGCTACATCGGCGAGATCCTGTCCTGCTCGTTGCGTCAGATCGGTTCCGGCGTTCTGTCACGGGATTCCGGCCGGACCTGGCAGAGGGAGGTCGAACTGGGTGCCAATACGTTGACTATTTCAGCCGGCCACGCCATCGATGCGCTGCGTTTTGTGGCGGGCAACTTTACCCGCGTGTCGGCGAAACTCACGACGCAGGTTCCGCAATGGCACGAGTCCGACACCGACGTGATGGTGGATGTCACCTCGCCCGATACGATCCTCGTCAACGGCATACTTGAGAATGGGGCCATCGCTTCGGTCCATGTCGCCAGCATCCCGTGGGCCGGCAACGGCCTGACAATGGAGATCTTCGGTCGAAATGGAACGCTGAAGGCCACTTCCAGTGGGTCCACTAACGTTGGCTCGGTGAAACTTGAGGGCGCGCAGGGAAGCGATGACCTGATTGAAATCGACATCCCGGCCCACCACATCTACGTGAGCGAGGAGACGCCGAAGGGCCCGCCGTTCAACGTGGGGCAGATGTACGATCAGTTTGGTAAGGGCATACGAGGCGAGGGCAGCAGTTACCCGGATTTCGATACGGCGGTCGAGCTGCACGTGCTGATCGACGCCATACGCCAGTCCTCAGACGAGGGCAGGGAGATTGACGTAAGTACAGGCTAGGACAACGGTCATCACCAGGGAGGCCTTTGCCACCTCCCAATCTCCGGCATCAAGGCGATAGAGCGCATAACTGAACGGATTCTGTCCGCCCTGCCCTATTTGGCGGATCGCCAGTGATAGCGCCTAACTGGACAGCATGCGGATCGCCAGTAGAGACGGGGGAGGGAGTGCTGTTCACTACCTGCAAAACACGTTGAGCGTGAGAATACGCGGTCTCTAAATTGCCGCTGTTCGAATCCCTCTCGGTGGAGCTGAGGGTTCAATACGCAGAACGATTAAATCAGTGATTTTTCTCGATCAACGATAGTCGGACGCCCCAATCCTTTTCTTCTTCCGATTCATTTGCCACCCGAACAACAAGATGGCGCGATCACGGGACACATAAAGTCCGGCCGAAGTGTATCGGGGAACAGGAACGAAAACTGCCGCGCCTATGGCGGACTCGCCGGCTATAGCCGGGGCGTTGAGCGCAAGCAGGTCCTGTTCAAGCTGTAAAGGTGCCATCTCGCTGACGCCGAGCGCTCTGTCATCACAGGGAAAGTAACATTCAATCGGGCGCGGTATTCAGGGTGATGGTCACTCCTGTGATCCCAGGAAATAGGTGCCAATATCCGGGTCGTCGAGAATGCTGTCGGCACTGCCGGTGTGGACTACTTTCCCGTCGGAAAATATGTACCCGCGGTCCGATCGTGCAAGCGATAGTCTTGCATTCTGCTCGACTAGAAGCACCGTCATTCCCTGGCTCCGAAGCGAATCGATACAGCCCATGATCTGCTGTTGATATTTCGGTGAGAGCGCGGCAGTTGGTTCGTCTAGCAGCAGGAATGACGGGTTCGAGATCAATGCCCGCGATATCGCCAGCATCTGTCTTTCGCCGCCGGATAGAGAAGCGGCGAGATCGCTGATCCTTGGCTCCAGGTCAGGGAACGTCCAGCAGGCCCGGCCTATGCCATCGGTCAGTTTCCCCGGCGAAAGACGAATGCCACCCATCTGCATGTTCTCGCGGACTGTGAGTGAAGGGAAAACATTGTCGACCTGCGGCACATAAGCGATTCCGCGCGCGACCAGCCTGTCGGTGCGCCATCCCGAAACGTCTGTGTCGTTATGTACAACTGTGCCCCTGTAATGCGTGGCGAGACCGAATAACGTCTTTAAGAAAGTCGACTTGCCACATCCATTGGGGCCGATGATTGTGACGAACTCCCCTTGATTAACTCGCAGGTCAATGCTGTTCAATATCTGAACTGAACCGTAGCCTCCCTCGAGGCCTTTCACTTCGAGTACCGGTTTCATATCTGTGCTTGCGGTTGCGCTTGTCATGATTCGCCCAGGTAGGCCTCGATCACGTTCCGATTCTGCCTGACTTCGTCGGGTGTGCCCTCCATCAAGATATGTCCAGCATCCACTACGATTATTCTATCGACACCGCTTCGCAGAATAAAGTTCATGTTGTGTTCGATTACCAACATTCCGATATTCCTTTCAGACGTCAGGGTGCGCAGGTTCTGGAAAATTCTCTCTGCGAGCGGCCCGGCAACACCGGCAACCGGCTCGTCCAGCAAGAGGACGCGCGGCGAACTCATGAGGGTCCGACCGATATCAACGAGCTTGCTCTGTCCGCCAGACAGTTCACTCGCGAGATTATGCGCCATGTGGGACACCTCGAGCATATCCAGTACAGAATAAGCGTCTGCCAAACGCTTTTTCTCGGCACTTCGCGAGCCCGGGCGCAACAACGCAAGCAAAGAATTGGGTGCGAACTGGTGGCGGGGAGGCACGAGAAGGTTCTCGACCACGGTCATCTCGCGCCACAGCCTGGTGTGCTGGAATGTTCTTGTCAGCCCCAGACTCTGTATCTGGTCAGGCCGCATGCGCGTAGCGTCCTGGCCAAGTACCTCGATCCTGCCAGAAGTCAATTCCAACATTCCGGAAATGCAGTTGAACGTGGTCGTCTTCCCGCACCCGTTGGGTCCGATCAGCCCGACGAATTCGCCTTCCTCAATCTGAAACGAAATACCATCGACGGCCCTGAGGCCGCCAAAATCCTTCGTTAGTTCAGATACGCGTAGTGCGGGCATCTTCATAGTTATTCGGCGCTCTCTTTTTCATCCAGGGCCGCGGGCGGTGCGCAGGGCGATTGGGCCTGCTCGGGACCTCCGGCAGCAAACCCTTTGGCGACAAAAGCAACGCGCCAATGATCACCACCCCGATCAGAGCCAGCTTCAGGTGGGACAACGCCACCGTAATCTCTTCCTTCGGGAAAGCTTCAGCAATGGATCGAGTCGACCAGATTAGTCCTCCAACGTCAACAATCAACCACGAATACACGCTGTCCATGTATGAGGTCACGCTGTGAAAGGCCAGGTCTGCATCGCCCCTTGAGACGATCATCACGTTGAACACGAACTCGACGATAACGATCAGGAACGCGCCGACGATCATGCCCCGGTT
>JADFHP010000159.1 GCA_022567135.1 Chloroflexota bacterium | reverse complement strand
ATTATCGTGCCGGCCGAGGTATCGGCCATCCACATGCAACCTTCCTCCTTCGCCCATGCGATTCCGTGCACGCGATAGCCCGGCGCCTTGAAGCGGTGGACTTCCTTCCAGTTGGAGACGTCCATCACGTGGATGTACTGCGACGGGGGCGAAGCGATGTAGATGTGGCCGTCTTTCCATTCCAGACCGTGGTCACCGGTGACGGGCTTCTTTTCGCCAGGGCCGCGATGTTCGTGGGTGGCGTTGACGCCTGCACCGGGCGATTCGTATTTCTCGACGGTCTGCCCGGTTTCCGGGTCGACAGCGAATATCTCATTACTGCCGGTCGAGGCCACCCAGACGTGACCACCGCCAAGCGTGATGCCGCTGGATGCCTTCGTGTCGGTCGGCGCTTCGAGCAGGGTTTCGCCGGTCTTCCAGTCGACTTTGTAGATATGATCGTTGCCCTGATCAATCATCCAGAGTCCATCTTCGGCGGCCTGTAGGCCGTTTGGCTTGGGACCCGGAGCCATGTAAGTCTGGATGGCGTCGGCTATCTTATTCGTGTGTCCCATTCGTGGGGTCTCCTGGCATGGCCATTTCGCGAAGCGGTCAAGGTCGGCGGCATCATAGCCGTTTTAGCACGAGCAGGGTGAGCCCGGCGTCTTCTTCATTCGATGGTCTCCTTGCCGGTACTGTTCTTGGCCATATAGTCCCAGTCGTATTCGGCGCCGAAACCGGGGCCGTCCGGGACCTGGACCATGCCCTCCTTGTCGATGCAGTCGAGGCGGGTGACGTTCATGTTCTTGTAGATGGGCGCGTTGAAGTCGTGAACGTTGGGGTGGACCCAGACGACCTCGTAGTAGTTGGCGTTCTTCACGGCGGCCATGAAGTGGAGGTTTTCAGGCCCGGCGGTGTGGGGCTCGATGTCCATGCCGACCGACTCCGCGGCGTGCGCCAGCTTCATGGTGCCGGTCAGGCCCTGCATGCCTACGTCGCCCCTGATGAAGTCGGTGGCCTTCTGCAGGATCAGGTCCATGCGCTGCTCCATCGTCTTGACCTTCTCGCCCTGCAGCAGCGGCGTCCGGATCATCTCGCGCAGCCGCGCGTGCGGCCACGGCGTCCAGCCGCCGTCCGAGTAGGGATCCTCGTACCAGAAGAAGCCTGCCTCGTCGCAGGCGCGGCCGACCTTCAGGGCATCGGCGAAGGTCTGGTACCAGTTGAACGAGTCGAGCATGAGATCCATCTTGCCGCCCACACGCTCACCGATCGCGAGCACGGCGTCGATATGGGTCTTGACGTCGGGCCAGACGAATGGGTGGATCTTGAACCCCTTGTAGCCCATTTCGAGACATTGCTGCGCGAAGTCGGCATATGACTCAGGGTTCGAGAGCGGCCCCTTGACCGCGCCGTCGATGGTCGAGGCGTATGCGGGGACTTTCGTGCGATAACCGCCCAGCAGCGCGGAGACGGGCAGGTCGGTCATCACCCCCAGCATGTCCCAGAGGGCGATGTCGAAAACGGCCATGGCGGGACCGTTCTTGCCGCGCTGGTAGTGCTGTTCACGGTCGAGCGGATTGGTGCCGATGTAGCCCTTCGCCGCCTCGGCCACGGTCCTGAGGTCCACGTTCCAGCCGGCGTGCTCACCGACGGCGCCGTTGTCGGCGTAGATCTTGATCGCGCCGCCGTGCCGGGTCGCGGTGCTGTCGGGATCGTAGGAGGCCTTGTGTAGCACGAAGGCCATGCCCGGGACGTCCCAGCTATAGCCTTCGATCTCGATTTTGGTGATTTTCGGTGTGTTCGCCATTGAAATTTGCTCCCCCCGTGACGTATCGGCGGCAGTGTACGCCCAGGTTGGCGACTCTGCACTTTCTCGCCAGATGTCTCAGGACAACGCCTTCTCTGGATTGGGGGCGTGGCTGGCCATTTCGAACGTATACGCCCGCGCAGGCTGAGATCCTCGGGTCGCGGGGCGCCCAAGGATGATGGTCGGGGGACGGCTGGGCCGCCACACATGAGTCGGTTGCGAGCACCCACCATAAGCAGATATGTCATCCCGCTTACGCAAGTACGTCATCCCGGCCCCCGAGCCGGGATCTCAGCCAACCAACACATCAAACGCCGGGCCACGCAATGAACGCGGCCCCTGCCCTGCCGGCCGTCATAGCCGGTGAGGCTGCGACCGCGGCTTACCAGAGCGGCTCAGGGACGGGGGCGGAGATGTCGATCACCTCTTCATTCACCAGCTCATCCCACATTCCTTCGGGAATCTCCCGTTGAATCAGCTCAACGTTTTCTTCGAGTTCTTTCACGGACGCGGCGCCGGGGATTATGGTGGCGATCGAGGGGTGGGCGAAGGGGAACTGGAGGGCCGCGGCGCGTGTGTCCACTCCCCAGCGGCCGCAGATCTCCTTCGCCTGCCTGGCCTTGTTCACCCACCGCTCGGCGGCGGGCTCGTAGTCGAAGGAGACCGGGGCGTCCAGATCGTCCGCGGCGAGGATGCCAGAGTTGTACGGGCCGCCGATTGCGACGACCGTGCCTTTTTGCTGGCAGAGGGGCAGCAGGGTGTGGATTGCCGACTGGTCGATGAGCGTGTATCTGCCGGCGAGCAGGATGACGTCCAGGTCGAAGCGCTCGAGCATGGCGGCGGTCATCTCGTTCTCGTTCATGCCCATGCCGATCGCTTTGATGGCTCCGGCGCTGCGGAGGTCTGAGAGCGCCTCCAGGCCCTGGGCGAAGTCGCTTTCCGGGTGCTGGCCGGTGAAGTCGGCGTCGTGCAGGTAGACGATGTCCACCTCGTCCACGCCGAGCCGCTCCAGGCTCGATTCGAGGGAGCGGTGTATGGCGTCTTTCGAGTAGTTGAGCCGGCTCTTGAGGCGCGGCAGGTTTTCCTGCCCCACGGGGTCGGTGTCCCCGGGATCCTCGGGCACGAGCAGTCTCGCAACCTTGGTGGAGATGGTGATTTCTTCCCTCTCCATATCTTTGAGGGCCGCGCCGTATCGAGCTTCTCCGCGGCCGCTTCCGTACTGGGGCGCGGTGTCGAAGTAGAGCACGCCGAGGTCGTATGCGCGTCTGATGATGGCCAGCGCCTCGTCGTACTCGGTTCCGCCGAACATGCCGTCTGCGAGGACCATTCCGCTGAGCGGCGCGCCGCCGAGTCCCAGTCGGGTGACCTCTACGTCTGTGCTGCCGATGTCAACGAATTCGAACGGGTTCATCTGTTCTTTCTGCCGGGGTCGGTGGTCAGGGCGTGGGAGCGTCTGCGGGTATCAGGTCTTCCTGTTTCAACTCGGCCCAGAGGTCGGATGGGATGACCGCGGCCACTGCGGCAAGGTTGCCCTCGACTTCCTCGATGGACTGTGCGCCGGGTATTGCCGACGCCACGACCGGGTGGGCCAGGACGTACTGTAAAGCGGCCGCCTTCAGGTCGACGCCGTGGCGGTCGCAAACGGCCTTGAGCGCCTTTGCCCGCACGAGCCACTTCTCCTCCGGTGGCACGTAGTTGAATGTGACCGGCCCGTCCAGATCGCGTGCAAGAATTCCGGAGTTGTACGGTCCGCCGATTACCAGCATCACGCCGCGCTCAGCGCAGAGCGGCAGGAACTCGTCGTATGCGTCGTGGTCGAGAAGCGTGAACCGTCCGGCGAGCAGGACGATATCGAGATCGAAGTTTTTGATGAACTCGGCCGGCCACTCCCACATGTTCATGCCGCATCCTATGGCCTTCACTATGCCCTCTTCGCGCAGTTCCGTTATTGCCGGAAGCGCCGATTCCAGAGCCAGCCGCATGCCGTCGCCGGGTGCGAAGTCGGCGTCGTGGAGGTAGAGAATCTCCGCCGAGTCCAGCTTCAGGCGCTCGAGGCTTTCTTCCAGCGAGCGCCTGATGCCGTCCCGGCTCATGTCGAAGTGTGATTCGAGCCGGGGCAGGCCGTCGGCCCGGAAGTCGTCGTCGGGGCCGTCTACGGCGTCCAGGAGCCTGCCGCACTTGGTAGAGATGACGAAGCTGTCTCTGGCGACGTCGGGCAGCACTTCGCTGTATCTGGCCTCGGAGCGGCCATCCCCGTACAGGGGCGCGGTATCGAAGTAGGCGATACCGAGTTCATGGCCGCGCCTGATGACGCTGATGGCGGCGTCACGCGCGGTGTCGCTGAGCGGGGCGCCGCCCAGGCCCAGCCTGGTGACGGAGACGCCGGTATTGCCTATGGCTACTTTTTCAAGCGGATCCATGTTTTCTCCTCTGGAGGCTCTCAGGCAGGGGGTTCTCAGGCCGCAAGCCTCCGCTACCCAAGATTGGCGACGATCGCGTCGCCCACGGCGGCCGTGGTGGAGTTTCCCCCGAGGTCGCTCGTCAGCGTTTCGCCGACTTCCAGCACCTTCTCGACCGAGCGCTCGATCTCCTGAGCCCCGGCCTCTTCTCCCAGATGGCGGAGCATCATTGCGGCGGTGAGGATCTGCGCCATGGGATTGGCGATTCCCTGCCCCGCGATGTCGGGCGCGCTGCCGTGCGTCGGTTCGAACATGGATGGCCCGCGATATTCGGGGTCGATGTTGGCGCTTGATGCGAGGCCCATGCTGCCGCTGATGATTGCGCCGATGTCCGTCAGGATGTCTCCGAAGAGATTGGGGGCGACGACCACGTCGAATACTTCGGGCCTGCGCACGAAGTCCATGCACGCGGCGTCTATGAGGAGCTGGTTCGTCTCGATGTCCGGAAACTCTTCCCCCACGGCGTCGAAGGACCGGTCCCAGACGGTCATGAACCCGAGGGCGTTCGACTTGGTGATGGAGGTGACGCGCTTCTTCTTGTCGCGCTTGCGGGCAAGCTCGAACCCGAAGCGAATTGCGCGCTCGCATCCGCGGCGAGTGAACACGGAAGTCTGGATGGCGACCTCTTCCGGACTCTCGTAGTAGGCAAAGCCGCCGATGTTGGCGTATTCGCCTTCCGTATTCTCTCTTATGACTACGAGGTCAATGTCCCACGGCTTTTTGCCGGACAGAGGCGAGGTAACGCCGGGATAGAGGACGGAGGGCCGCTGGCATATGTACTGGTCGAAGCGTCTCCGTATGGGCAGGAGGAGGCCGTTGAGGGTGATGTTGTCCTGGACGTCCGGGTGGCCGACTGCCCCGAGGAATATGGCGCTGTGCGGGGCAAGCGTGTCCAGGGCGTCTTCGGGCATCATCCGGCCGTGTTTGAAATAGTAGTCGGAACTCCAGGGGTATTCGGTCCAGGTCCAGTTGATGCCGTGGTGTTCCCCGACAGCGTCCATGACCTTGATGCCTTCTTCGACGACATCCACGCCGATGCCGTCACCTCTGATGACAGCGATGTTGTACTGGCTCATTCATGTTCCTCTGTGATCTGGTGCGATCCGGTCCTATTCCGGCCTGGTCTTTTCGGGGCCGGGCAGCGGCTTGATATCGGGG
>JADFHP010000042.1 GCA_022567135.1 Chloroflexota bacterium | reverse complement strand
GTAGTGCCGCACCTTCCAGCCCTTGCCGAGGCGGCTCGCGGGTCCTGATCCCTTCGGATCGGCGTGTGCGCCGCCGGACGGCTCGCCGGTGGGGTTTTCGGCCGATATCGACCGGGTCGATGAGTTGGAGAGGAGCGGCAGGCTGCCGAGGCCGCCGCCCAGCAGGCTGTCGGAATTCATTCGGGTTCTCCGATCTGGTGATTGGGCTTGTGCATTGACTCGGGTCGATCGCCACCCGGTCGATAACCAAGGTCGCGGGCGTGGCCCAGCACTATTTCTTGCGGGACCAATTTGGAGAACGCCCATAGCGCGAGCAGGAGAATCAGGAGATCGTCGACGTAACCGAGGACCGGGATGAAGTCGGGGATAAGGTCGATGGGCGAGAGCAGGTAGAGGATGAGAATGGGGAATCCGATGCGGGCGGCGGGGTGGACCCGGCTATCACGAACAAGCCGTCCGGCGAGTCGGGCACGCTTGCGCCACGGCAGCGCGAGGAACGCAGCTGCGGCCGGATTGGCGTCGATGCGCTGTTTGATTTTCTTCATCCCAAGTGCCATGCGGGGATTTTAGCGGTGCTTTCGGGAATTGGCCTACAGGCGGGCGCAGTCAGGCAGGCGAGTGCCGCGGACCGGCCGCGTGTGCTAACTTTCGCGGCCAGACATTGCCGAAGATTTCATGACTGAAGGTAGCTTCGGGTAGTGCCCGGGCTGCCCGAACCTCCCCGGACCTTGAGGTATCTATTGCATCAACCGTCTTACTGCGGCTTCTGCGGGGGTGGGCTGGAACATCACACGATTGGCCCCGACATCTGCGCCGATTGCGGCCGGCCCACCTACGCAGATCCGAAAGTAGCGGCGGCGTGCATCATCACAATCGAGGGCGCGCTGCTGCTTGTAAAGCGGGCGATCGAGCCGCAAATTGGTAAGTGGAGTTTTCCCTCCGGCTACGTGAATCGGGGTGAGGAGGTGGAGGCAGCGGCCATTCGTGAGGTGGCGGAAGAGACGCATCTGGACGCGCGGATCAACTGGCTGGTCGGCGTCTATTCCCGGAAGGGCCATCCTGTGGTCCTGACGGTCTACGATGCTACCGCGATCGGGGGCGAGATGGTTGCCGGGGAGGAGACGACTGACATAGGACTCTTCCCGCTCGACAGCCTTCCGGACCTGGCGTTCGAGCATGATGAGGGTGTTTTGCGCGATTGGCGGGCGGAGCGTCGTCGTCGCGGGCTGGTGACGCTTTAAGCATGTTGGAAGAACTGCGCAATTCGGTTATTCAGGTTGTAAATCCGGTCAATCTGCTGAAAGCGATCGGATACACATACAGCGGCTTCGCCCACGCGGTGCGGCGCGAGCGGGCGTTTCAGCAGGAGATTATCGTGGCGGCCGCCGGAATTCCGCTGGCGGTGTTTCTTGGCGACTCGGGTGTCGAGCGGGTTCTGCTGATTGGTGCGCTATTCCTTGTTCTGATCGTCGAGCTGCTGAACTCGGCTATCGAGGCGGTGGTAGATCGCGTCGGAACCGAACCGAACGAACTGTCCGGGAGAGCGAAGGACCTCGCTTCACTGGCCGTGTTCGTATCGCTCATCAATGTGGTGGTGGTCTGGGCGCTGGTGTTGTTGGACTGATGGTGGCAGCGAACTCCGGCGAAGTGGTTATCGTGGGCGGCGGCGTCATCGGGTGCCTGACGGCCTATTTCCTGGCGATACGGGGCGTGAAGTCGGTGGTGGTCGAAGCCGATGCCATAGCCAGCGGCGCATCAGGGACTTCCGGCGGCTGGCTGACGCCGTACTCGCATGAGTGCGACCCGGCGATGATCGCGCTCTCGCCGGCGAGCCTGGCGCTGCATCGCGAGCTTGCTGATGCGTTGCCGCAGGAGACGGGCATCGACCACGGATTCGAGGAGACGCCGCATCTGCGGTGCGCTCTGACCGAGGACGGCGCTTCAGATCTGATCGAATGGCAGGCAGCTCGGACGCGTGAAGGCGCGGTGATGGACTGGCTGGCGCCAGCCGAGGCCAGGGCGCTGACGCCGTGGCTGACCGCGGATATCGTCGGCGCAATCAGGTCAGATAATGAGCCGATGCTCGACTCCTACCGCCTCACCATCTCGGCGATGCAGGCGGCGGAGAAGTACGGAGCGCGCGTCCTCACGGGCAAAGTAGCAGGGCTGGGCGCTGCTGGCGCCGCTGGCAGGTGTTCAGGCGTCCTCCTGGAAGACGGCACGGAAGTTTTCGGCGATGCTGTGTTACTCGCGATGGGGCCCTGGACCGGGCAGGCGGCGGAGTGGATTGGGTCGCCGTTGCCGATAACGCCCCAGAGGGGGCAGATGGTCTATCTCGCTGCTCCTTCGGAAGACGATGGGCCCGATCTGGCGGTGGGGCTCTCAGCCGTGGATACCGGCGGGTCGATTTTGAGAAAACGGCTGACCGACACGATAGTGGCAGCGACCCGCGAGGGCGTGGGCTTCGATCGGTCGACTACCCGCGAGGCGCGTGACTGGCTGCTGGAGCGCGGCGCGACACTGTCCGACCGGATCATGGGCGCTGGAATCTCAGGTCAGACGGCATGTCTTCGGCCATTGACCCCTGATGGGAAGCCATACGTGGGGGCGGCGCCCGGATGGGAGAACGTTCACATCGCGGCCGGCCACGCCTCGGAGGGCATTCATTACGCTCCGGTCACCGCGATGGCGATGGCGGATCTGATCACGAGCGGTGCTTCCGACATTGACGTGTCAGCGCTTGATCCAGCGCGGGCGATAGCGGGCTAGCGGGATCACTCCGCCGGCCTCCGGCCGCGTTCGTATGTACCCTGGGCGCCGTTGTGCCGGGCAACCCGACCAGGGATCGCAGTTATACTCCGACCTCATTTGACCTGGGTCGCAGGTTGCGCGGGCATGATGGAGGGCGATGATGGCGACACGCTGGGGCGTAGGGGAGTACCAGTATGAGTTCGTGGAGAACTGGCCGGACGTCGAGATAAAGGGCGTGGCGGCCGATGTGGCAGGAGATTCACAGGGCCGGATCTACACGGTGGTGAGGGACCCCAAGCCCGACGGCTCGATCGGCAACATCACGCCCGGCACCGGGCACATGCTGGTTTTTGATCGGGCCGGCAAGTTACTGGAGACGCGAGAAGAAGGGAATTTTTCGTCTCCGCACGGTCTATGGATCAACGACGACGACGAGATTTTCCACGCCGATTGCGGCCACCACACCGTGACAAAGTATTCGCAATCCGGGGAGGTGCTCATGGTGCTTGGCACGCAGGGTCAGACGGGCGCGCCGGGCGAACCTTTCAACATGTGCACGCGGGCAACGCAATCGCGGTCCGGAGATATATTCGTTTCGGACGGCTACGGTCAAAACCGGATTCACCGGTTCAGTTCGGATGGGGAGCACATCCTTTCTTTTGGCTCCGGCGATCCGGTGTTCATTCAGGCCTGGCGCGGGGAGGAGGTCACAGGCTCTGCCGGCACCGGTCCGGGTGAGTTCAACCTGCCTCATCATGTAATGGTGGATGACGACGACAATGTCTATGTGATGGATCGGACCAACAACAGGTGCCAGATATTTGATATCGACGGCAACTATGCATGGGAGTGGTCGGATGTGCGAGGACCCAACGATGCGGTGATTGACGGCGCCGGCGTCATGCATATCGTCGGTGGCCAGGGAGTGGAGATCCGGATGCTGGACGGCAGACTGGTGGGGCGCTGGGGCGAGAAGGGGGAGGGGCCGGGCCACTTCACGAACGGGCCGCACGGCATCTTCATTGACGATGAAGAGTCTCTTTACGTGGCCGAGGTGGGCGGAAACAACCGTCTGCAGAAGTTCGCCCGCATTTAGAGATTTTAGCGGTGATTCGAGCCGGTCTGGCGATCGATTACATTGACGTCGGTCCGCCTGGCGCCATCGCCTATTCGCCGATTGCTCCGGACCTGACCAGCGGTAGGACGTCTTCCGCTACCCGGCGCGCCTCTTCTACGTGGGGATAGCCGGAGAGGATGAATTCGTCGATTCCGAGTGCCCGGTAAGCGAGGAGTTCCTCGGCCACCTGGTCGGGCGTCCCGACG
Source organism: Chloroflexota bacterium (assembly GCA_022567135.1). GTDB lineage: Bacteria > Chloroflexota > Dehalococcoidia > Lucifugimonadales > Lucifugimonadaceae > UBA1151. The sequence continues at coordinate 15,208 of JADFHP010000042.1, read as the reverse complement.
ATTGCTGTTCCGCAGTTCACGCGGACTGTGGATATGCCGTTCCAGAGCCGCTCGCCCATCCGGTGGTCTTCATAACCGGCTGTCTGGGCGCGCTGCCCTACCATAGCGGTCCCGGCGAAGACTGATCGCCTCTGCTCGAGAACCGCGCCCGCGGCCTCTGACAGCAACTCTTCTGCGGCAGACCACGCATCCGACTCCGTGTCTCGCACGATCAGGTGCGTCCGAAGGCCAAACGCCGGCTCCCGTCCGGCGTCCTTGAAGTGCTCGGTAGCCCGCTCAATCAAGGTCGAAATCGAGTCCAACGGCTGTATCCACGCCAGCAGCACGTCCGCCTGCCTGCCTGCCAGGCCGAGGGCGTTGTCCGATGCGCCGCCCAGGTAGAACGCGGGGTGTGTGGCCGCCGGGCCGGGGGAGACGAGAGCATCTTCCAGATGGACGTGGTCGGTGATGTGGGTGATCTTCTTGGGCTCGGCCCAGAGCCGCCGCAGGGCCCCGATGAACTCTTCTGCTACGGCGTAGCGCTCATCGTGGCTGATGTCTACTCCGAGTCTCTCGAAATCCCCTTGAATGCCGCCGGGAACGATGTTCAAGTCGATGCGCCCGTTGCTGATGTTGCTCAGCGCCGAGGCCATCTGTGCGAAGAGGCCGGGGTTGACGAAGCCGGGGCGGACGGCGATGAGAAACCTGATTCGCGTAGTGACCGCCGCGAGGGCGGTGGCCGTTGTCCATGTCTCCGCGAGAGGGGCCGACTCTTCGAAGAGCCCGTTGGTGAATCGGGTGGGGATCAAAAGGGAGTAGTAGCCGCACTCTTCTGCCGTTTCCACGACCTCGCGGAGATAGCCGAATGTGGGTGGCCGCTCGGCGCGGAGCGTGCCGATGTGTTCGCCGTCTCCGTCGATGGGCACGAACCAACTGAACTTCGGGGCTGGCCGCCGCTGCTCCGGCATCCTATATTCTCCGTGTTGGCTTCTGGTCATGCTTTTTGGGGCGGAAGAAAGTGAATTGTCCGCGCGGCACGGGCGTCAGGCAAGGAGGGTGTGCCGATGGAGGGAAGAATCCCTCCCCTGCTAAACTGCCGCTTCGGAATATACAGGTAAAGTCAGTCAGTCTCAGGCATGCCCTCTGGAGGGGTGGATGGCGACCGAATACCTTGCTGCACCGGGCACTAGCGAGAGCGATCTCGAGACGCCGGCGCTGGTGATCGACATGGACGTGGCGGAGGGGAACATCGCTCGCCTCCAGTCCTGGGCGAACGCCAACGATGTCGATATCAGGCCACACGCCAAGACGCACAAGACACCGCTTTTCGCCCGGAAGCAGATTGAGGCCGGCGCGATAGGTGTTTGTTGTGCAAAGGTCGGCGAGGCCGAGGTGATGGTCGCCAGCGGGGTGAGGGACATCCTGATCACGAGCCAGATAATCGGAGAGCGGAAGATAAATCGGCTGGCCTCGCTCGCGGCGGAAGCGAATATCGTGGTGGCCGTGGAGAGCGAGGGCAATGTCCGGCAGATATCCGAGATCGCCTCCAATCTGAACGTGGAGATCGGCGTCATCGTCGAGGTGAACACGGGGATGAACCGTTGTGGGACGGCGCCTGGTGAGGAGACGGTGGCGCTGTCAAAGCTGGTCGACTCATTGCCGGGTCTGCGCTACGACGGCATGATGGGCTATGAGGGCCATGTGGTCGCCAATCGCGATTTCGAAGAGCGCAAGACGGAGGCGGTGCGGTCTGCCACAACGCTGGTGGAGACTGCAGAGCAAGTTCGGGCGGCAGGTTTGGACGTCAAGATCGTCAGCGCGGCGGGGACGGGAACCTACAACATTACCGGCATGGTCGAAGGCATCACCGACCTTCAGTGCGGCAGTTATATATTCATGGATGGCGACTATCTGGAAGTCTTTGACGATTTCGACCCGGCTCTTAGCCTGCTCAGCACTGTGATAAGCGTGCAGGATGGCTATGTGGTGACCGATGCGGGCAAAAAATCGATCAGCGAGGACCGCGGGTTGCCGATAGTTATCGCGCCTTCGGGCGGCACGGTCCTCAGCCTGTCCGAGGAGCACTGCAAGATCGAGGTCAGTGGCGAGGCGTCAAATTTGGAGGTGGGCGACCGGGTGCGGCTGCGCCCCATGCATGGCGATACGACGATTAACATGCACTCACACTATTTTCTTGTCAGGCAAGGCGTTCTGGAGTCGGCACTTGAGATCGCCGGCCGCGGTCGGGTTCGTTAGCGTTTCGTTAGGACGGGGGCAGCGTTTCGATGCAAAAAGGAGCAGCGTACGGAGCGGTCGCAGGGCTGGTGCTGCCAGTGCTGGTGATAACGCTGATCGCCATCGCGCTGGTGCTGGTGCTCGCTGTGCCAATGGCTCTGCTGGGCGCCCTCGTCGGAGCGGTCGTCGGCCCGATAGTCAGCCTGTTTACCGGTGGCAGGGGCGGCGGGAATAACGATCCGGACGTAAGTTCCGGCCGCTAGCACGGCCTGATTTTCAGAGCCCTTTTACCAGGTCGATTGCGACCACGCCGACCTCTAGAACGTCGGGCGGCGGGATCGTGCGGCCGCCATCGGGAGTTTCCAGCGCCACCGCGTCCTCAAGCTGCCGGCGTGTGACCCATACCCAGCCTTCATTCGCTTTCTGTGCGGCGTCGGCGGGTACCGTGATGTAGATGTGGTCGATGTGCTGGTGGACGCCATCGACGGGATCGTCGATGTCCTCGACCAGGATCGTCACCGGGGGGTGGAGCTGGCCGGGCACGGTGAACTCAAACGGACCGCGTCCACCGGGATGAATCACCTCGACGTCCAGCCCGGACTCTTCTTTGGCCTCCCGGACTACCGCTTCGACCGGATCTTCGTTTTCCTCGATGTGCCCGCCGGGAGGCAGCCACATGCGCAGTTTTGCGTGCCAGTGGAGGAGGGTCGCCTCTTTCGTAGCGATGTAGCCGGTTGCGGTGAAGTGCCGTTTGGGTGGTTCTGTCGGAGTCATCTGGGACGGCATTGTAAGCGTGGTTAAACCAGATGGGACCACCGGACTGGATCACACGCGTCGTGCGACCCGGCCGGGTGGCCCCATCCGAGGAGGTGCTCTACCTCAACTAAATGGGTACCCTGCTAAAGCAGAACACCTCCGGTTAAACAACTATACAAAGCGCTACACCTCCTTTCCCTTCGCCCCGTAAGACGGACAAGGCAACGTCCGAGGATTGTCTGGGGTTTCTGCCTGTCTGCCTGCGATTATAGCGCGTATGGCCTGCTCTGCACCCTGTATCCGCCCTCAATCGCCGTGAATGATGTCCGACATGGCATCGCGCGATGCCGTCGGCGGTGTGGGTGACGGCGAGGAGGCCTGAGTGCTGGACACGCGGTTGGCGATGGTTCACCAGCATCCCCCGGTAGCCGAGGGGCTTGCCCCTCCCGAGCGCTGCCGTCCAGCCACGGGGGAGGGGCGGGGCGAGCCCCGCGGCTACCGGGTTAGACGGCGATGCCGGCACGCGTGCCCTTTGCCAGAACCGAAGTGTTTACGACGCAGTAGGGTCTGCGGCCGGTGAGGACGCGGGCGGCGTCTCGCGCGGCGCTGCGCCTGATGCGCTCCCAGCCGCCGGGGGATGAGCCGGCGACGTGGGGCGTGACGATGACGTTGTCGAACTCGAAGAGCGGGTTGTTGTTGCCCTGTGGCTCCGTTTCGAAGACATCTATGGCCGCACCGGCGATCTCATTTGCGTTGAGCGCGGCTACGAGGTCGGCCTCGCTGACTATGCCGCCGCGGCCGGTGTTGACGAGGTATGCAGACGGTTTCATGCGCCTGAAGACATCGGCGTTGAACTGATTGTGGGTCTCGCTGTTTAAAGGCGCGTGAATGGAGATGAAGTCGGACGACTCGACAAGCTCGTCGAACTCGACCATCCGCACGTTCTCTTCGAGGTCCGCCCAGTGTCCCACGTAGGGGTCATGGGCGATCACGTTCATGCGGAGGGCGTTGACCTTGCGGGCGAATGCGCGCCCGATGTGGCCGAGGCCGAATATGCCTATGGTCTCTCCCCAGATCTGCGAGCAGGCCTCCCGGGACCAGAGCTCGCCCCAGCGCCCGGCGCGGGTTCCGGGGTTCAGCTCGTACAGCCTGCGGGCCAGGTAGAGCATGAGCGAGAGGGCATGGTTGGACACCTCCTCGGAGGTCGCGCCGGCGGCGTTGCAGACGATGATGCCGGCGTCCGTAGAGGCATCGAGGTCGACGCCTTCATAACCGTGGCCGAGGCGGACGATGAGCTTGCAGTTGGTGAGCGTCTCGATGACCGACGGCGGCATCGGGAGGCTGCTGTTGAGCACCACGTCGGCGCCGGCGATCGCCTCGATCACCTCGCCCTCGGAGTCGACCGCGACTGAGATCAGGTCGACGTCCAGCCCGGACAGTTCATCGGCCTCATAAGTGGGGTCGATGCGCTGGCCTTTTTCGATTACGACGACGCGTAGTTTCGGCACGGAGGTGGCTCCTAGAACCAGTTCGCCTTATCAACAACGTTCCGGAGCGGTTCGCCGGCGGCGAAGCGGCGGGCGTTGTCCATCAGGACCTCTTCGCGCCGGTCCTCCAGGTAGGGGCCGTATGCTGCGGTGTGTGGTGTGAGGATCACGTTGGGCATCGCCCAGAGCGGGTGATCGGCGGGCAGTGGCTCCTGTTCGTAGACATCGAGCCCGGCGCCTGCGATCTCCCCGGCGCGCAGCGCCTCGACGAGGTCGTCGAGTTTCACGGTCATGCCGCGGCCGATGTTTATGAGATAGGCAGACTTCTTCATTAGCTTGAACTTGGCGATCCCCATCAGGCCCTCGGTCCGGGGTGTGTGTGGGATTGTCATGATGACGAAGTCGGCTTCGGGGAGGACGCTGTCGAGATCGTCGGGCCGGACGAGCCGGCTGACGCCTTCGGGGGTGTCCTGCCGCCGGGCGTCGACGCCGATGACGTTCATGCCGAAGTGTGCGCAGTGCCGCGCCGCCTCGCCGCCGATGCCGCCGACTCCGATGATGACGGCGGTGGCTTCGGGCAGGTGGATGGTGCCGGGGTCTGTTGCATCCCAGGCCCGCCGCATCTGGTTGGGGAAATAGGCGTGGAATCCCCGGGCGAACATAAGCACGAAGCCCATGATGAACATGGAGATGTGGTCGTTGTAAATCTCCCTGAAATTGGTTACCTGGGTGGGGTGGGCGATGAGCTCATCGTGGTAGTAGCCGGCGGCTGGCGCGGCAGCAGGGGCCTGGATCCACTTCAGGTCGTCTGCCACAGCCAGCAGATCTGGCGAGATCGTTCCGAACGCGGCATCGGCGCCGGGCAGCTCCTTCTTCGCTTCCTCTTCAGTCTCGGGCACGACGACCGTGTAGTCGGGGATGGCGTCCATCATCTGCGCCGCCCATGCCCTGGTGCGGTCGGTCTGCGGCGGCATCATCACGAATTTGAGTGGCATGCTGTCCTCCGGGAATCGGCGCCGTATCACTCTGCGATCTTCCCGCAGGCGGGCGGACAATGGGTGTTGGTCCGGCCGTGTGTCTGCTGGCGCAGGTGGAAGTCTACCCCGTGCCCGGCGGGCGCGCTCCGGCCGTTTCGCATTCTGGAGTGGGCCCCCGGAGGAGTGGCCCCCAGATAGGATTCATGGCTAGCGAACTAAGACAGTTCTGTTTTGAGTCAGCAGCCGATTCTCCCCGCGGCGGATACACGGATTCAGCGGTTCCCGGTAAACTGCACCCGGATTGAGCTCCGGGCCATGTTTATGTGGATTCTGGCGTGTGGAAATTGGCATATGGAAATCGGGCCATTTGACATAGAAGTACCGGATCCGCCGCTTCGCGATCCGCACGCCGTTGTGATGCTTCGGCCGTGGATCAACGTGGGCAATGTGGGCGCTGTCGTGCTCGGGCGGCTGAAGAATATGTTCGACGGCCAGGAGATCGGCAGGCTCCGCACGCCCGGCAACTACTACGATTTCACCCGCTATCGGCCCGAAATGAAGATGGCCGACGGGGAGCGGCATGTGACTGTGCCAAATACGGTCTTTCTCTCTGCGCGCAGGGAGGAAGCCCCGGACCTTGTGCTAATCCACCTACTCGAGCCGCACTCGAAATCTGAGGAGTACAACGATGCGGTAGTAGATGTTCTGGAGCAACTGGGCGTCCGTGCGTACGTGACGATAGGGAGCATGTACGACTCTGTTCCGCACTCCAGGCCGCTATCGGTATCAGGCTCAATGAAGGGCTGGGAGAACCCCCCCAACCTGGGTGGCTTCACGCCGAGCCGCAGCAACTATGAGGGGCCGACCAGCATGACCGGCCAGATATCACAGATGATTTCGGCTCGCGGCGTATCGACGTTGAATCTGATGGTGCGGCTGCCGCTCTATCTGCAGCTCGACAACGATTTCGCCGGAAGCGCCCGCATCGTGGAGATTCTCGGCCCGATGTACGGGCTCGGCGATGCCAGCGCGGAGCGGGAGCTTGGCAGGCAACAGTACTCACAGGTCGCCACGGCCGTATTGAAAGATCCGCAGCTTGAGGAGTTGGTTGAGCGGCTCGAGCGCGAGTACGACGATAGCCATAAAGAGTCGGGCGCAGCGGCGGAGGCGGACGACGATTCGATCGAACTGTCGCCGGAGATCGAGCGCTTTCTGGAAGGTCTGAGGCGCAAGTCGGGCGACGATGAGCCGGCCGGCCCGGGGAGCGGGCAGTAGCCCGGCGGCGGGGGTTGCGGTCCGGTCTGCGGCCTCTGCCACGGCTCTGATTATGGCTCAGCTGGGAAACGCTCGGGCATTCCCAGGTAGTAGCCCTGTCCGTAGCCGACTCCGATTTCCGCCAGGAACGCGATCGACTCCTCGTCCTGTACGAACTCCGCGATTATCTCTACGCCGAGCGCGCGTGCCAGGGCTGTTAGCGCGCTGACAAAGGCTCTGTCGGTTTCATCCGTCTTCAGATTCTTGACCAGGCTTCCGTCCAGCTTGAGGAAATGGAAGTCCAGGCTTCTGATCTGCCCGATTGAGGTCGTGCCGCTTCCGAAATCGTCGATGGCAAGCCGAAATCCGGCTGCCGCGAGGCGCTGGACGAATGCGGCTGCATGCCCGCCACTTCTCAGCGTCGCCGTCTCCGTGATCTCGAACATGAATGCACCCGGGTCTATGCCCTTCTTTTCGGCAGACTGGACGATCATGTCCGCGAATTCCGTGCCGACCGACCGGGCAGAGACGTTAACGGTGAGCTGCAGCGTGGAGCCTGCGGCGTCGAACAACTTCCATCGGTCGAACGCCAGTTCCATGACCCGTTCGTCGATCTGGCGAATCAGATCGAGCGACTCGGCTTCCGGGATGAAATCCGCAGGTGCCATGATCTGCCCGTTAGCGTCTTCGAGCCTTACAAGGACCTCGTACATCGCAATGGTGCGGCTGGCGAGATCGAAAATCGGCTGGCGGTACAGGACGATACGCTGATTCTCCAGCGCGTCGACGATGACGGTTCTTGTGCGCTGCAGTGCTGTGACGAGTTCGCGTCCGCCCTGTTCGGGGTCGTACAAGCGGGCCTGATTGCGGCCGCCGTCCTTGGCCTGGTAGAGGGCAACGTCGGCAAAGGCGGTGATGTCTTCGACTGTCGCTCCCTCCATCGGAAACGGGGCTACGCCGGCGGAGGCGGTGACCTGAATCCTATCGTCCCCGATCGTAATCGAGACGTCGGCGACCTGGGCCAGCAGGGTTTCAGTTTTCGCCATCGCATCTTGAGGAGACGCATCGTAGAGGATCACGTTGAACTCATCGCCGCCTACTCTGGCAACGACGTCTGATAGGCGGACCGATTCTCTGAGCTTTTGTCCCACTGCTGCGATTAGTTCGTCTCCCACAGTGTGGCCGTGGGTATCGTTCACCAGCTTGACCCCATCGAGGTCTACGTATACGAGGGCGTGGTGGGTGTCCAGCCTGGCGGCGGAGCGATTAGCCTGATCGAGCAGTATGCCAAGCTGGCGCCGGTTCGGCAGGCCGGTCAGCGTATCGGTCGTTGCGAGGCGCTGGAGTTCAAGTTCGGCACGCTTGCGAAGTTCGATATCGCGCATCGTGACGCTGATGCCGAGTAGCGATCCATTGCGGTGATAGTTGGCTGCGAGCACGACCTCAACCGGTATGTGGCGGCCTTCGAGCGACACGGCAACCAGCTCTTCAGACCAGGCGCCGCCATGGAGGGCGGCGGGAATCCCGCGCTCAAGGAGGATGTCGCTGCTCGGCTCGTCGATGATGTCCCGCAGCGCCATTCCTGCCAGGTCGCTATCTGACTGGATAGCAAGCATTTCACGGCCCGCCGGGTTGATGTACTGGACGACGCCCTCTATGTTTACGCGGCATATCAGGTCCGGAGACGTCTCGACTATCGCCGCGAGGTTCGAGACTGTATCGAGGAGCCTGGCGTTGTCGATTGACGGGCCGATCTGCTCTGCCGCGGCGCTCAGGAAATCGAGTTCGGTTGCGCTGAATCCAGCGCTGCTCTTTCTACGCAACGTGACGATTCCCACCACTGCTTCGTCTGTGAGGAGTGGAAAGGTGACGGAGGCATCAAGTTCGAGCTTGCTGAGCCTGCTCAGCGGGCCGTCAGGGTCGGGATCTTCCGGGTCGGTTTCCGGATTGATTACCGAGCGGCCGAGGGCGATGGCCTGAGCCATGGTTGTGCTTCTGCCGGAGGGCAGTGGAATTTCTGAGCCCACGCCAATCGCAACGCCGCCGACCAGGTCACCGGTGGTGCCGTCAACCGGGCGCACGGCGCCGCGATCGAACGGAATGAGATCCCTCACCAACTCTAGAAATCGGAGGCCTAACTCTTCGGCATCGAGGCCGGAGATACCGATTCTAGAAATCTCGCGGAGCGCCGCCATCTCGTCCGATGCGTTTCGCGCATCGGACTGGGGTTCAGAATTGGGCGTAGCTGACAAGGCGTATTTCAACGCTCCGGCTCTAAATGGCTCTGGAAACGGGGCCTCAAATCAATTCTAGCCGCGCTCTGAGAGTCTGATGCTAGGCTCAGACCATCACCCGGAACGTGGTTTGCGGGCTGTTCAAGTCGCCTTCCCGGAAACGACTCATCCGGAGAGACCAGATATCTATCGAGCTAGCCTCGCCGTCAAGGATAAGCTCGGCCATTAGCCGTCCGACCGCGGGTGACAGCTTGTATCCGTGGCCCGAGAAGCCGGTACAGATGTAGAGGCCCTCGATACCTTCTATGGCATCGATGATGGGGTGGGAATCGGGCGTCTCTGTGTACAGGCCAGCGTAGCCGTGTGTGTATTCGGCGGCCTCTATCTGAGGCATGCGGGCGGCGAGGCGCGACCAGACGTCATAGAGGTAGTCCATGGAGGCGCCCGAATCGTAGTTGTCGGGGTCTGCGTCGTGAACGACGTTGCCGTTGCCGACCAGCGTGAGGTCGGCTGCTTCAGGCCTGAAGTAGGTCAGGTTCGCCATGTCTGCGCCGCCGGGATGGAATGGAATGGCTTCAAGATCGCGCTTCAGGATAAAAACCTCGTGGCGGGTCGCCTTCAGGGGAAGCGATACGCCGATGGTGGCGAGGAATTTCGAGGACCAGGGTCCGGTGGCGATGATGGCCGTTCCGCATTGGATCCGCTCGCCATCGATGATCACCGCATTTACGCGGTCGTTCTCGATTTCGACGGTCTGCACCGGCGTTTCCAGTTCGACCTGAGCGCCCAGGGCCCTTGCGGCCGTGACCCAGCCCAGTGCCGCACCGGATGGGTCGCCATATCCGGATTCGGGCTCGTAGGCGACGGCTTCGTCCTCTCCAATGGTGAACGCCGGCGCTATTTCCAGGGCCTCTTCTCTTGATATCAGGGAAACGTTGACGCCGCAGGACTGTTGCATCGCGATGTTGGCTTCCAGAGTGGGCCGGTAGTCTTCATCGGAGAAGATCATGAAGCCGGTGTGCGTCCACCCGGCATCGCCTTCGCCGACGTGCTCGGACCAGTTTCGCCAGACGTTCAGGCTCTCCCATGAAAGGCGGGTATTGACCTCAGTGGAGTAGTGCATTCGGATGACGCCTGAGGACCGGCCGGTGGATCCGAAGCCCAGGGTGCTCTGCTCAAGGAGGAGCGCGGAGCGGGCGCCGCGTTTGGCGAGATGGAAGAGGATGCTTGCGCCCATCACTCCGCCGCCGATGACGACGTGGTCGAAACTCCGGGTCATGTATCTGCCTTAGACTCGTGTGTCCAATCAACGGCCTATCGTATGGCAATCGGCCTGTGGAGGGAACGCGAGCATGGAGCCACGTGGAATCTCGGGGCTGGACGATTACGGTGATCCCACGGAACTCGTCGCCGCGGGTTACGACCGGGTCGGTGAGCGATACACAGCCCTGGCCATGCAGGGCAACGAGACGAAAGCTCGCCACACGAATCTAATTCTGGGGCGGTTGCCGGACGGCAGCGATGTGCTGGATCTGGGGTGTGGGTCGGGACAGCCGACGACCGCCATACTGGCGCGGCGGTTCAACGTGATAGGGGTGGAACTATCCAGTGTTCAGATCGAGCGCGCCAGGGAGGCTGTGCCGAATGCCCGCTTCGTGCAGGCCGATATGTCGCGGCTCGAGCTTTCGCTGTGCAGCTTCGACGCGGTAGTTGCTTTCTACTCGATCATTCATGTGCCGCGAGCACGTCAGCAGGCGCTTTTCGAGTCCATTTACTCATGGCTGCGGCCCGGTGGAATACTGGTCGCCTCCCTCGCTTCGACCGGCTCCGAGATCGACATTGAAGAAAACTATCTTGGCGCGCCGATGTACTGGAGTTCATTTGATGCTGAGACCAGCCGGCAAATGCTTCGAGATGCAGGACTTGAGTTGGAACGGGCGGAATTAGTGACGCAGACTTTTGATGGGGTAGAAGAAAGGCATCTTTGGGTCGTGGCGCGCCGTCCGAGTTAAGTAGAACGGCCCGTCAATACGCCGGGCCGCCTCTTTGCGGAGATCGGATTAGAACTTCTTGACCTCGACACCCGCGTTTTCTTCTACGAAATGCAAGATGCCGGAGTGGTCTTCTTTTCCGTAGCCCTTCTCAACGAGCGAGGTCAGAACCTGCTGGAGGTTCGCGGTGACCTGGAGCGGCAGGCCGAGTTCGCGCGCCGTCTCCATGGCGTTGTTGATGTCTTTATAGTGCAGCTCGATACGGAATCCGGCCTTGAAGTTCCGCTCGAACATCATGGGTCCCTTGGCGTTCATCACGTTGCTGCCGGCGAGGCCGCCCTTGATGGCGTTGAAGACCGTCTCGGGGTTGACTCCCGCCTTCGTGGCGAGGGTCAGGGCTTCGGCCAGGCCGTGAATGTTGGCGCCGACCACGATCTGATTGGCGAGCTTAGTCACGTTTCCTGCGCCTACGTCACCGCATAGCACGGCGGAGGCGCCGACTATGTCGAAGAGGGGCTTCGCTGTCTCGAAGAGATCGGCCTTGCCGCCGACCATGATCGCGAGGTCTCCTGATATGGCGAACGGCTCGCCTCCGGAGACCGGTGCGTCGAGGAATCCAACGCCCTTTGCATCGCAGGCCTTGCCTATGCGCTTGGAGACTCCAGGGGCGATTGAGCTCATGTCCACGATCAGGTCGCCCGACGACGAGCCGTCCAGTACGCCGCCTTCGCCTGCAACGGCTGTTTCGGCCTGCGGGCCGTCCTGGACCATGATGATCACGATGTCCGAGGCGCTGCCGACTTCGGCGCATGAGGACGCAGCGGTCGCTCCGGCCTCCGCCACCGGCTTTATCGCCTCCGGAAAGACATCAAAGGCCGTGACTTCGTGGCCTGCTTTGATCAGGTTTATCGCCATTGGGCGGCCCATTATTCCAAGGCCGATAAAACCCACTCTCGCCATTTGTGATTCCTCCCTGGAGTTCTCGAGATTCGGTCTGGGTCTGGCCGGGAACGCGCCGGGGCAATTCCGGCGTCATTTCAAACTGCTCTCGTTGGGGGGCGGCAGCCCGGACGGGAAGCATACTACGGGCGGCGTGACTCGTCTGACCGAAACGGCCTACTCTTCCTCGTCTTCCTTCCAGAACCGTTCCTCGGAGAAGGCGTAACCGGTTCCGTCGAGCCGCTCCCTGACGTCTTCGATCATTCCCGGGTGGCCGCAGGCGTATATCAGCGTGCCCTCGGGCGGGATGTCGAACTCTCTCAGGTAGTCTTCGACAAGGGTGTTGATGCGGCCTGTGGCGCCCGACCAGTTGCTGTTGCGCTCTTCGTCCGGCCTGCTGACGGACGGCACGAAGATGATCTCTTCGTGGTCCGCGGCCATCTGGTCGAGTTCATCGTCGTAGCCGAACTCGTCGTGGTAGCTGGCGCCCTCCAGGATGTAGAAACGGTCGCCGCCCCGGGGGTTCTCGTAATAGGCGCGAAGCATGCTGATGAATGGCGTCACTCCGGTGACAGTGGAGACCATGACGTGGTTGCGGTAATCGGGGTTGAATACGAACAGCCCTTTCGCCCTTGGTCTGATGCTGACCTCGTCGCCGACCTTCAGATGGTGCAGCAGGGGCGTCAACTTGCCGATGGGCCGCGGAATTGCCTCGATGAACAGTTCGATATCTTCTTCCGATGGCGAGGAGGCGATCGAATACGGCCGTTCAATTCCCTCAAGGCCTATGGTGCAGTACTGCCCGGGCTTGAACGTGAATTCCGTCTCTGACTTTATCCAGATGCGGAAAAGATCGTCTGTCATGTCGATCCGGCGCGTTACTGTAGCGGTCGAAAATCGACCTCTGAGCGTAGTTTGTATAGTTTGAGACATTCAGTTTCTTCAATCTGGTTGGCAGCCGTGCAAAGCCGGGTCAGTGCCTTGCCGATTCAAGTTCCCAGCGGACATTATCGTACGTATTAGATTGTTTCCAATCGATAGCGATGTGAAGCGCTCCGCGTAGTCACGCAAGCGCGCTCCAAACTCAGATGCCGAAAGGCGAACCGGGCATGTAGTATTCCCGTAGACCGCGAGGGCTGCCCGGTCCCGAGTGAGGTGGCCGGAATCCGCGATATAGCCAACTTGAGGACGAATGAAGTGGTAAGACAACAGCCGGGAGTGGCATACAGCCTGACGATTCGGGCCGAGTACGAAAACGATCCGGGAATGCTGGGCGAGCTGACGTCCGCCATTGGCAACGCGGATGGCAGTATCGACGCGTTGGACGTAGTAAACGTTCGAAACGGCCGGATGACCCGTGATATCACGGTCCTGGCGTCCGACGTCGATCACGGCAACGTGATCATCGAAGCGGTACGGAAGATCGCGGGCGTCAAGGTAATCAATGTTTCGGACCCCACGTTCCTCGCGCATTTGCAGGGCAAAATAGAGGTGCACAGCCGGGTTCCGGTCGAGACCCGGAACGACCTGTCGATGGCATATACGCCGGGGGTTGGCAGGGTATGCATGGCAATCTACGATCAGCCCGAGGCTGTGTGGACGCTCACGAGCAAGGCGCACACGGTGGCCGTGGTGACCGACGGCACGGCGGTGCTCGGGCTCGGCGATATTGGCCCGGAAGCCGCGATGCCGGTCATGGAAGGCAAGGCGGTTCTGTTCAAGGAGTTCGGGGGCGTGGATGCGTGGCCGATCTGCCTGAACACCAAGGATCCGGATGAGATTGTCAGCATCGTTAAGGCGATATCTCCCGGCTTCGGCGGAATCAACCTGGAGGACATCTCCGCGCCCCGCTGCTTCGAAATCGAGGAGCGGCTCAAGAAGGAGCTGGACATCCCGGTGTTTCACGATGACCAGCATGGAACAGCGGTGGTGGTGCTGGCCGGCCTCATCAATGCCCTCAAGGTGGTGGGCAAGGACGCAGCCGATATCAAGGTGATCATGGCGGGAGTGGGCGCGGCGGGGACGGCGTGCGCCAAGGTGCTCATGGGCTACGGCGTGAAAAGCATCACCGGATTCGACCGGAGCGGCGCGCTCAGCCGCGACCGGCTGTTGCTCTATCCCAGCGACTTCCCGATTCCATCGGCCACAATTGAGAACCCTTTCCCGGCAGCGCCTCGGGTGACGCTGCCAGCCGGGGGGATTGATTTTGACTCGGTGGTGACGGGTCTGGAACTCGATCTGCTGCGCCAGGCATTGCGGCGCTCGGGAGGGAACAAGAAACGCGCCGCCGACCTGCTGGGCATCAAACGCACCACGTTCACGGCCAAGCTGCGGAGCTTGGAGACCGTCGAGGAGAAGATCTAGCGCGTCGGGTCCGTGCTCCGAGGATCCAAGCAAGGGTGTGAGAGCAACAAACTATGTTGGGAACCCAAACACTGCTTTTGGCTCGCTATATGGACCTGCTGTCGGCGCGGCAGAAAGTCACCGCAACCAATATCGCGAACGCCGATACGCCCGGGTACCGGACCCGCGATGTTGACTTCGCGCTGGAGTTGGCTCGGGCGCTCGAGGGCACGGGCTTAGAAAAGCCCGCGGCCCCGGCGGTACATGCGGTCGGCGGTCTGCCGGTGAAGAACGACGGCAACGATGTAAATCTCGACGCGGAACTGCAGCGCCTCTCCGAGACCGGCATCCGCTTTGGGCTCGCCGCCCTGCTGCTGAAGGGCAATCTCACCGCCGTGCGCCGCGCGATTCAAGAAGGGCGCAACGGCTAGAGACCCGTGCCGTGGCGGGAGTCCGGCAGGGCACGCGGCAAGGATTTGCGGCCGCGGGCTAGGAGAGAGAAGGAGGATGATGCGGGACATCATCAACGACGAACGACAACGCCTGGGGTCGCAAGGCCTTGCCGCCCAAAGGGTTGCGAGCGGCGCGGCCCCGGCAGCTTCGTTGCGACTCGGCTGGCCCGAACCACATCCTCGCCCTCGTCACGCCTCACTTTCGGTCCCGCGCCGCTCGCAACGCGCCAGTCCGCTAGCCGCAGAGGCGGCTGCAGGGGGCGCCATCGGGGCTTCTTCCGGATATCGAACCATATACAGGACCAATGTAAGGAGGTAAGCGGTGAGGTCGAGCGGATTGGGATTTGAACGCAGCAGCGACTTCTCCGCTGACGCTTTGACTCGCCGGGCTGACGGCTGCGCCGCTGAGCTTTATCGTTGGGCAGACAGAGGGTAATCGTGAGGCGAAGAACGAAACTCTTCATCAGCTACTCACATGAGGACGCTAGATTGGCGGACGAGATCGTGCGCATTTGCAAGACCTTGGGCGTCAGGTGTTTTCTGGATCGCAAGGATATCAAC
>JADFHP010000158.1 GCA_022567135.1 Chloroflexota bacterium | reverse complement strand
GCCTTGCCGCCGAGCAGGTCCCAGACCGGCGCATGCAGTCGTTTGCCCTTGATGTCCCAGAGCGCAATGTCTATGGCGCTGATCGCTCCGGCGACGGAGTTACCTCTGACGCTGTACTTGCGATGGAGATAGTTCCAGATGTGCTCGTTGTCCCGGGCGTCCATGCCGATGACGTCGTCGGCAAACGCCTTCACGGTCTCCTCGGCGGCTCTCGGAAAGGCCCAGTAGGTGGACTCGCCAATTCCCTGAGTCCCGTCTTCTGTGGTGATGCGCACGATGAGAAATCGAGAAATAATGAACGTTTCGACCTGTGCGATTTTCACTCTGCTGCTCCGCGCCGGGTTGTACGGGCGTTCTGTGTACCTACGCGCTCCGCCGTGGCGATTCGCGGACGTTCGAAAGTGTGCGGCTTAATATGCCTGGGACGGATAGCCCCACGCCGGACTAACGAACCGAGCCGAGGCAGGGGGCATTGTGCGTGCTAAACAGAGGGGTTGCAAGGCGGTTGGTACCTCCCCGGGACGGCAGGCGCGATACTTTTGCGAACGACTCTGAGCAACGGGGATCAGCGGGAGCAGAAACCATATGGCAACCGGCCAGCGCGAATCAGGCGCTGACGCTACTTCCGAATCGGCCGATAATAGTGCCGATTCGGAAGTGATCAGGGAATTCTCCAAGTTCAGCTTCTTCAAGCTGGACCGGGCATGGCGGCATTTACCGGATGACACCAAGCGTGATCACAAGGCTGAATTCGCCGCGATAATCGATGAGATCGCCGAAGTCACCTGGTTGCGTTCCTACAGCCTGGTCGGTTTCAGGGCCGATACCGACATGCTGATCAGGCAGGCCTCGCCGACTGCAGATTCGTTTCAGTCGACCATGTCCCGCATGCAGTCCAGCGGACTCGGGAAGTACCTGGACCAGAGCTACTCGTACCTTGCGATGACACGCCAGTCGCCGTACCGGGCGCCCCGTCAACACCCGGACATGGATGGCAAGGACGACCGGAGCTGGGACCTGAAGTACTACATCGTCTACCCGATGGTGAAGAAGCGTGAGTGGTATCAGAAGCCGATAGAGCACCGGCAGGCGATGATGATCGATCACTTCAAGATCGGCCACAAGTATCCGACGATCAAGATCAACACCGCGTACTCGTTCGGGTTGGACGATCAGGAGTTCGTGGTCTCTTTTGAAACCGACGAGCTGGCGGATTTCCTGCAACTTGTAGAGGAGTTGAGATCGGTCCCGGCCGGGTTTTTCACCGAGAGCGAGACCCCGATCTTTACTTCCACGCTGATGCCGATAAGAGACGTATTGGAGACGCTCGGTAGCTAACGTGTCCTCACGCGGGACACGGCGCGACGCATTCGAGTATCTCAGCGGTCTTCGGGCGTGGGGATTTTCCGTTCGCCCTCTGCTGGTTAGGGGTGGCGCTTGCCCCTCCCGTCCCGCGTGGCAGACCGACCACCCTTGGAAACGGTCCCCCGATTCCGCATCGGGACTCCCCTACGGGCTCCGGGGGGTCATCGGAACGCCCGCTGGCGCCGCGCAAACAAAAACGCCCCCGATTCGCGTGGAGGCGTTTCGTTCGGACTGAATTTTTCTGTTAACCGGTTCCGAGGCTGGTGTTCACTCCGGGCTCTGAACTGGCGTAATCGTAGTCGTAGTTCAGGGGGATATATTCCTGCTGGTCGTCAGGAGTCATGTCCTCGGGGAAGATGGCGTTGACGGGACAGACCGGCTCGCAGGCTGCGCAGTCGATGCATTCGTCCGGGCTGATAAAGAGCATCCGGTCGCCCTCTTTGGAGTAGATGCAGTCGACGGGACACACATCGACGCAGGCGCCATCGATGACGTCCACGCACGGGCCGGTGATGATATAGGTCATCCGAGCGGTCTTCCTCCTGGACCCGGCCTTCGAGCATCATCTGCAGCGGCCGGTCTTCATCATCCTAGATTCTCACAGCAGATCGATTATAAGGATGGATTTCTATAGAGTCCATAATGGCCCCTGAGAAGTTGGAACCGGCCTTCTCATTCGATCTGACCGGGGGGAGATTACCGGTTCCCGGCGCTCCCGGCAACGCTGGCGCAGAATGTAGACGAGCCACGGGCAATAAACTGGGTAACGAAAAATCCTGAGATGAGGCCAGTTTTACACCAGACAATGGTGTGGATGCCGGGAGCTATATTCGAAATGAGCGATAAGGTCGCCCTCGTAACCGGTGGGGCAGGTTTCATCGGTTCCCATATCGTCGACCGTCTGGTGGACGATGGGTGGCGGGTCGCTGTCATCGACAACCTGTCGAGCGGACGGACAGAGTATGTGAATCCACAGGCCGAGCTTCACGAGATCGACATCTGCGATGAAGGTCTGGGGGAGGTGATCCGGAAGATCTCCCCGGACAGGGTATTTCACCTGTCGGCCCAGATCAGCGTCTCAGTATCAACCAGGGAGCCGCTTCTTGACGCGCGCATCAACGTGTTCGGCATGCTCAATCTGTTGGAGGCGCTCAGGTCTCTGGAGACGCACAGAGCAGCCGCTCTGCCAGGGTTTGTGTTCGCGTCGACGGGAGGCGCCATTTACGGGGAGCCGGAGCGCAACCCCGTGAGTGAGGAAGTATTCCCGCGTCCCGAGTCTCCGTATGCCGCCGCCAAGCTGTCCTGTGAGGGCTACCTGAGTGTGTACAGGGCCGCCTACGGTCTGAACTCCACGATCCTCAGGCTTGGCAATATTTACGGTCCGCGACAGGATCCGCACGGCGAAGCGGGAGTCATCGCCATTTTTACCCGCGCAATGCTGGGTGGAGATCCGGTGAAGATCTTCGGAGATGGCGAGGACGGGAGGGACTACGTGTACGTCTCGGATGCGGTCCGCGCGTTCATGATCGCTGCCGACCGCGGTGGGTCTGGCCCGTACAATATTGGTACCGGTACGGTGACTACCGTGAACCATCTGGCCAGGGAACTCACGATGCTGACGGAGTGGCGCGGGCAGCCCGAATACCTACCGCCGCGGGAAGGGGATATCCACAAGATATCGCTCAACGCCGAGCGGGCCGGGCGTGATCTTGGGTGGGCGCCATCGGTCGATTTCGTCGACGGGCTCGTCAAGACCGTGGAGTTTTTCCGCGATCAGACATGACCCGCCACAGGCTTCGATCGGGGCGTCCGGTGAAAAAAACTGCGTGGAAGGCTCTAACGTGATCGCACGAGTATTCCGCGGATGACGAGCCCTGACCCAATCGCCGCCAAAGACGGTTTTACCCTCTACGCTTCGGTTGACGGAAAACCGGAACTGGGGCCGGACGCCACAGAGCGGGAACGTGTGCTCTTCTCACTGCCCCACCTTGCCAGGAAACTTACCGGCAGCGACTATGCTGCGCTCACCGTCATGAACCGGCGGGGCCGCATCGAGCAGATGTACACGTCGGGGATGACACAGGAGCAGGCCGATGAGATCGGCGTCCCGCCGCAGGGTCTCGGAGTTCTGGGTTTCATGACTCCGGCCGGGGATCCATTATTGGTGAGTTCGGTTTCCGAGCATCCAAAGTCATACGGACTCCCTCCGGGACACCCACCGATGGGCGCTTTGCTTGGAGTTGCCGTCGAAGATGACGGCCATCATGCGGCCAACCTCTATCTCGCCAATCGGCCCGGCGGTCCCGAATTTACGGAGGCGGATATCGAGGTCGTCGAGATCGTGGCCAACCTCGCTGCCACCGCCCTGGAGAACGCACGACTGTACCGCCAGGAAGAGGCGTTGCGCCTCAAGGCGGACGAGAGCAGCTCGTGGCTGGAGGCGGTGATCCGTCAGGCAGCCGTCGGCATACTCGTCGTCGATTCGGCCACGGGCGAGATTCTTCTGAGTTCTCCGGAGGCAACAAGAATCATTGGCGTGCCCCTGGCCCCCGGATCACCTCCGAGAGATTATGAGACGGCTGCGCGTTATTTCAGGCCGGATGGGACTCAAGTGGAGTTGGACGATCTTCCCCTGAGAATGACACGCAAGACCGGGGTTTCCGCAGGCCCGATGGAAGTCGTCTGCCGGCGGCCGGACGGGCGACGCATTCCCACACTGATCAGTGCCGCTCCCGTTCCCGCAGGGGACACACATGGCGGAGCGGTGATCGCGATCATTCAGGACGTTACTCACCTCAAAGAGCTCGACCAGGTCAAGAGCGAGTTTCTATCCATGATCACCCATGATCTGCGCGGTCCTCTTGCCACGATCAAGGGACTTGCGGCTGAGATCGCGATTGCGATTGCTGACGACGAGAAACTGCTCGGTGACATGGAGGCGATAGACGAGGAGATCGACCAGACGATCGATCTGGTTTCCAATCTCCTCGACATGTCGCGAATTGAAGCCGGCTCGTATCCGCTCGACTTGGAAGTGGCTCACATGGTCGACATGGTCCATGACGCCCGGGCACGCGCAGCGCGTTCACGGCCGGGCATTGGCCGGAAAATCGTGACGGACGTTCCAACCGGCATTCCGCCTATATTCTGTGATCCTACACAGATAGGCCGCGTGCTCGATAATTTGATCAGCAACGCCCTGAAGTATTCGGACGCAGACGTGCTGGTCACGTCTTTGTCAGGTCCTGAGACCGGCGGCATCCGCACAGAGGTGTCCGACTCCGGTATTGGCATTCCGGAAGCTGACACCAGTTCAGTATTTGACAAGTTCTTCCGGGTTACGGGCGGTCCGAGGGCGGGAAGAGGGGCTGGACTCGGACTCGCCATTTGCAAAGCGATCGTGGAGGCGCATGGAGGGGAGATCGGTGTGATCTCGAAGCCGGGTAAGGGCTCAACCTTCTGGTTCACGATCCCTGCATACGCAGAGGATGGAGAAAGCGAAACCAGGGATGATTAGGAGCACGAAACAGGGCGCGAGCATTCTCATCGTGGATGATGATCCGAAAATCAGGCAACTGCTTGCCCGTCATATGGCAACGGAGGGTTTTGAAGTTCTTCTGGCGGCGCACGGAGAGGAGGCGCTCTACCAGGCGTCTTTGCACCAGCCCAGCCTCATTATCCTTGACCTCGCAATGCCCGTGATGGGTGGGCTCGTCGCTCTGGAGCGGCTCCGGGAGTGGTATACCGAGCCGATAATCATTCTCTCGGCCACTGATCAGGAGCGGGAGAAGGTCCAGGCGCTGGACCTGGGCGCCGATGACTATGTGACGAAGCCGTTCAGCCCGACGGAACTGGCGGCGAGAGTGCGGGCGTCGATCCGCAGAGCAGAGCGGCTCTCTGCATCGGACAATGCGGATATTCCCGTCGTTCGCGCCGGTGATATCGAGATAGACCTTGCCGCGCACGTTGTGCGGAAGGGTCCGAAGGAAGTCCATCTCACGCGCACCGAATATGACCTGATCCAGGCCCTTGCGACGAACGCGGACAAGGTTTTGACCCACAGGCAGCTTCTTCAGACCGTCTGGGGCCCCGAATACGGCCAGGAGACGGAGTATCTGCGCACGTTCATCAAGCAGCTTCGCAGAAAGCTCGAGGCGGACCCGTCGCGCCCGCAACGCATCATGACCGAGCCGGGCGTCGGATACAGTC
>JADFHP010000041.1 GCA_022567135.1 Chloroflexota bacterium | reverse complement strand
GGGTCGCCGGGCCCTTCCCTGCTGAAGAGATTGGGATCGATGGCAGCGTATCCGTAGTGCGCGAACTTACGGGTGATCTCCTTGGTGGAGTCGTCCCAGCCGGGCATGTGGTGGGTGACGATGACGCCCGGATACGGGCCTGATCCGAGTGGCCGTGCGAAGTAGGCTTCGATCTCGTCGCCCTCGTGGCCGCGATAGCGGACTGTTTCTGCGAGCAGGCCTTCGTGTTTTGCGTATGCGGCGTTCATGGTGTCGCTTCTCCCCTGGCAAAAACAGCGTTCGGTTTGCGAGGTGGAAACTTAGCATATTGCCGGGTGGCGCTGTGGCGGGAGTGCAGCCCCACACGTCAACTGACGGAAAAGACGATGGCCGGCGCTTCGGGCGACATGAGACTACGGGTATGTGGTTTTCAGCATCCATAATGGCAATGCGAGGGACGTTTGGGGTTCTCGCGTTGATTGCTTTGGTTTCGGTGGCCTGTTCGGGAGTGAACGAGGCGGGGGCGTTGAGTGCGACGCTACCTCCTGTTGCGACCTTAGCGGCAATGCCGGAATCGCAGCCATCTCCCACGGCGACGGTGCTTAGCCCAACTGCCCTGCCGTCGGCGACTGCAGGGCCGCAGGCGACGGCTGGGCCTTCCCGCGTGTCTCCTTCCCCGACCGGGACGGCGGGCATGGATATCGCGCCGACGGCCGCGCCTGTGCTGGTGCGTCCACCGGAAGCGCCTGAGCCTACGTCGACGGCCATTCCGCCTGCGCCGTCCGACTCCGGTTCCGTCGCGGCTGCCAGTGCCATCACCGACGCCCGTACCGACGGCTGAGATCGTACCTGTGCCGGCGGACTATTTCACTGATTCGGCTGGCGCTCTGGACAGGGCGATCGAGCTGGGGTGCAGCGGGTATCACACGGATTCGGTTGGCGGGGGTTTCTACTACGTGCCGTGTGCCGATGAGCAACTGTTCGATCAGCTTGCTCTGGGCGGCGCGCTTGATTTCTTCGGGGAGCCGTGTTCGGCAGAGCAGCCAGAACACGCTGTGTTCACTTCTGCGATCACCGATCTGAGCCTGGTGTCGAGCATCGTTCCGCCGGGCTCGGTGGCCGGCAATATTGTTAAACCTCATTCCTTCATTCACCTGAATGGGAATATCGTCACTGTTTCGGCTCCCGTGTATGCCCCGGTGGACATGGAGCTTCGCGGGCTGGCTTTCTACAACACTCAGGTCGGGACTGCGGAGTACCTGCTCTGGTTCACTGCGACTTGCACTCAGGCGGTCAAGTTCGATCACCTCTCAGGACTGGTGGAGAGCCTGGCGGCGGTGGCTCCGGCCCAGCCTGTCGATCACTCACGAACCGAGGGTACGTACCCCCGTTTGCGGTTTGAGGCGGGGGAGCTGGTCGGCTTCACGATGGGCGCGGGCGGCACCGTGGACGGCGGCGTTGGCGGTGCGTGGGATTTTGGCGTCTATGACACCAGCAACGTCAACACGTTTGCCAATTCGGAACGGTTTGCGAACGGTCCGAACGATTCAGTTCATTCCGTATGCCCGTACGACCAGTACGAAGATCCTTTGCGAGCACAGTATTACGGCCTCTTCGGCACGCCGGGAGGCCGGACGATATTCGGCGCCGATTGCCGCGGGGCCAGTCGGGACGTTGCGGGCACAGCGGCTGGCTGGTGGTTTCCAGAGGGGTCAACCGAGGTCGGTAACGGCTTTGCGATCGGCGATACGCTTGACGGCGAGGTGAGGATGGGCGGACCAGACTGGTCGCTCTCTGTGCGGGTCGGCGCGGCCACCTGGGCGGACCCGGAAGCGATCACGACTCGGCACTGCTACTCGTCGAGCGGCGAGTATGCGTTTCTGGAGCTCCTGGCCGGTGATCGGATGGCGGTCGCGCATGGGCCGGGTGGGTGTCCCGGGTCGTTGCCTGCGAGTCACACGGTTTACGTTCGGTAGCGGAACCAGCCTGGCCTTTATCACTCCTCTCCTGTAGTAAGCGGGTATGCTCTCCCTGGCGTCTGTTAGTCGAGGGAGCACGGATATCACGGACAAGGCGGAGTTGGAGCGGCGGCGCGAACGGCCGGTACTGGACGTGGCTCGGGCGCTGGCGGGCGAGTACGGGGCTGTGCTGGAGCCGATCAATTACGTGCGCGGCGTAGCGATGAGCGGACGGCTGCGGCTGGCCGGGATCGACCCGGAATATCGGAGTCCGGCCGCCGATCTGAGGGCGGCGGTGGACGGCCTCATCACCGACGAGACGTTTGCGCTGATGGAGCAGTCGGACGGGTCGGTGCACGCCGGGCTGGTGTGGTGTGCTGAGCTGAGCGACGCGCCCGGAGGCGAGAGGTACGGCGAGTTTCTCGTCAGGGTCGCCGATCTTTACCTGGCCAGCCGTGATGACGGATTTCCTGTCCCCGTAGATCCGGACTACAGGGTGGAAGACGTGTTTTTCGTGGGTGCGGTGCTGGGCCGGGCCTTCGCGCTCACGGGCGATGAGCGGTATGCGGACGTGATGGCTTCGGTGCTCGGCAGAGTGAACGCGCAGGCTGATACGGGGCTCTGGTGGCATTGCGGCGCATCGCCGTTCTACTGGGGCCGCGGGAATGCGTTCGTTGCACTCGGGTTCGCCGAGGCGCTGAGCTATCTGTCATCAGATCACCAGGCGAGGACTGCGCTGGAGGAGAAGCACAGGGCGCATCTGAGAGCGCTGCTGGGTTACCAGGACGAGTCGGGGGCGTGGCGGCAGGTGATCGACCGGCCGGACGCTTACCTGGAACTGACGGCGACGGCGATGATTGGCTACAGCCTGGCGCGGGGCATCGGGCGCGGCTGGCTGGACGGCGAGTTTCGCGGCGCGGCGGACCGTGCGTGGGGTGCGGTGTCGGAGCGTGTGGACGATGGCGGGATGGTCTTTGATTCGTGCACGGGCACCGGTCCCCTGCCCTCGCTTGAGGATTATCTGACGCGGGCCACGGAGAACGGCCACGACGATCGCGGCGGCTCGATGGCGCTGTGGTTTGCCACGGAGTACGCGGCGCTGGAACAGGCGCGAACGTAGGCGGGGATTGCTACTGCTCGCGCGCCTCTTCGATGATCAGGGTGCCGCGGCCGTTTGAGGCTGCGGAGCCGGGGAGCAGGTCGTGCAATCCGGTCTTCTTGCCCTTCTCGGTGGGCTCGAAGGTCATGCCGTTTTCGTCGATCTTGCTGACCGCGAGGCGGCCGGAGCGGATCAGCTCTGCGACGCCGCGCAGGTGATCGGCCAGCCCTGGTAGCTCGGCATCGCTGAGGCGGGCGATCTCGGAGTCGATGAGTTGCAGGGCGTCCTGGTGGTTGGGAAGGTCTGGGTGATGGGGGGGCTGTTGCGGCAAGGGTGGCGCCTTTCGTCGAGTGAGCGCGGTGGAGTTTCTTCTGCAGTCGATGATACGGCATGGGGGCGGTGGAGCGGGAGGCGCGAGTATCAGGCGATAAGCTCGAGGCATTGCGCCATCAGTTGACTGGTTGTGGGGGCTGAGCTGACGTCGATGCTGGCCAGACCGATCTTGTTGACGGCGTCCATCATGAGTTCGTTGAGCCGGTAGTTTCGGCCGAGGAATTTCTCAATCAGCGCCTTCTCCTCCGGGGTTCCCTTCTCGAAGCGGCTGGCTGCGTGTATCCGGTCCGTGAGGAGTTCGTTACCGGCGGTGAGCCAGAAGGCGGCGACGCAGTCGATGTTTGTCGCAGCTACGCGCTCCGGCCAGATGGCCGAGCCTTCGATGATGAGCCTGTCAGCGGTGGGATCTGTTGCACGGCCTCTGACGAGTTCTTCGATGCCGGGCCACATGCTTTTGTAGTGGCGCAAGACATCTGTGATGAGCTCGTCGACCGATAGCGACAGGTAGTGGTCGGCGACGTGTTGCCGGACTGGGCGCGTCGCCGATTTCCAGGGTCGGCCGGGGTGACGGGCGAGGCTGTCCGTGGAGATATGTTGCCATCCGAGTTCATCGGCCATCGCGAGGGCGAGGGTCGATTTGCCGACATGCGACGGGCCGCCGATCAGGATGACTCTCGTATCGCGCATATGTAGCGTGCCTCCGTCGGTTCGGTACTGGGCCGGACGTTAGCAGCAGTGGGCGGCTTGAAATCAAGTCCCCCGGTGGTTATATTCTGGTTAGAGAAGTGGACGGCCCCGGCGCTGTTTGCCGGGGTTTTCTTTTGCCTGGCGATAGGGCCGCGCCAGTGACGCGCCGTGGCGGACTGACGAACGTGGGTGCGATCCTGGCAGCGAGACGCGCCCGGTTATCGGCAGCAGCTTCGGCCTGTCTTTTCTCGGAAGGCTGTTTCGTGGCTGACGCACCACCCGAAGCGCTACAGGCACGCCGCTCTGGACAGGCCGCAATTTCGATCATAGGATGCCGATTCTTCGGTGCGAAGGTCCTCCTGCCGTTTCTCTGGAGTCGCTACATTGAAAATCACCAAGGTCACACCATGGCTTATCGAGGCCCCCACGCCGTTTCTCGATACGGCGGAAGACAGCAAGAACGCAGGCCGTGTCCGTGAGTACGTATTCGTAGAGGTGAGCACAGATGAGGGCGTGACTGGCTGGGGTGAGATCACCGGCACCTCGGCTGTTTCGAACCGCGTTGTCTGCGCTGCGCTGAGGCATGTAAGCGACCTGATAGAGGGCATCGACCCCCGGCTCATCGAAATGATCTGGAACAAGATATTCAGGTCGTTCACTTACATGGGGTCGCGCGGCGCCACGACGAACATCATCAGCGGAATCGATATCGCGCTCTGGGACATTCGCGGCAAGGTGCTGGGACTGCCTATATCGGAGCTGTTCGGTGGGCCGGTGCGTGAGGGCATTCCGATCTATTGCCACCCAGGTGGCAGGTCATCGATCGAGGATACGGTGCTGGAGGTGAAAGCTATCGCTGAGACCGGCCAGAAGGCTCTGAAAACCGACCCCTGGCAGCCCCATCACGAAGAGGAGTCGAACGGCTATCTGAGCGGCAAGCTCAGCGCAGAAGCCGAGAATAACGGCGTCGAGATGATTGCGGCGATTAGAGAAGCGGTTGGCCCCGATTTTGAAGTCCTGATCGACTGCCACGCCAGGTTCGACGTCCCAACGGCAATCCGTCTGGCGAAGGCGCTTGAGCCGTATGACATTTTCTGGTTCGAGGAGCCGGTCCCGGTGGAAAGCCATCATGCGCTCAAACAGCTGCGGGACCACGTTTCCGTGCCTATCTGCGTTGGCGAACGAATTCACACCCGCTGGGAGCTATTGCCGATTCTCGAGAATGAGCTGGCTGACTTCGTAATGCCGGATGTGACATGGACAGGCGGCATAACCGAGATAAAGAAGATGGCGACGATGGCAGAGACGTACTACGTGCCGATCTCGCCGCACGACGCGAGCGGTCCGATCAACGTCCTTGCGGGCGCTCACGTGATGGCTTCGGTGCCGAACCATTACCGAGTTGAAACTTCCAGGGCGAAACTGAACGCCTATGACGTGTTCATCGACCACCCGTTGGACATTCGGGGCGACAAGATCTATCTGTCCGACAGACCCGGTCTCGGCATCGAGTTGGACAGGGACTACCTGCGAGGGCATGTGGTCGAGGGCTACGGCGGGTAGATGCGCGGCAGGCGAGCGGTGGTAGCGTCTGGTGTAGATCGAAGACGTTGCCAGGGCTGGCGCGGCTCGGCCCTTGCTCAATTTTGCCTTGCGCGCGCCTCAGGTCGCCCGCTGGCTCACCATTGGACAAACATTGGCATTACGACGTGGGTGTAGCCCTCGAGGGATTTGGCTCTGATTACGCCGGGGCTGGATGGGGTTGAGGTGGAGAGGGTGATGTCGCCGGCGGGCAGGACGCCGAGGACGTCGAGGAGGAAGCGTGCGTCGAAGGCTACTTTGGCTTCGTCGCCTTCTACCTGGCCGTCGATGATGCCTTCGTTGTCGCCGATCTCCTCGGCTTTCGAGGTGATTTTAATATGGCCGGGGGAGCCGTTTTCGCCGGGCGATACGAAGAGCCGGATGATGCCGCTGCCATCCCGGGCGAAGATGGATGCCGCACGCGCTGCCTGAAGAAAGTCCTGGTGATTGACCGTCGCTTCAGTACCGGAGGTGGCGGGAATGAGCTTCTCGTAGTCGGGGAATGAGCCCTGTACGAGCTGGGAGACTATCTCCGCATCCCTGAGTTTGAAGAGGACCTGGGTGGCTGATTCGGCGATGGTGATCTCGACGTCTTCTTCCTGGTCGCCGATGAGCCGCTGGACCTCCTGCATGGTGCGGGCGGGAACGATGAAGCCGATGTCGCCGTCGATCGGTTCGGAGAGCTTTCCGACGTCGACGCCGAGCCGGAAGCCGTCTGCTGCTGCGAGGGTGAGGGTATCTCCCGATAGCTCGACTTTGACGCCGGTGAGGACGGGCCGTGAGTCGTCTTTGGCGGCGGCGAGGACGACGCGCTCGATGGAGGCCCGCAGTGCGGCGGCGGGGATTTTTGCCGTTGCGCCGCTTTCGACGGTCGGTATGGGCGGGAACTCTTCAGCGTCGGTGCCGTTGATGGATGCGTTGAATCTTGCGCAGGTGAGTTTTACGCCCCTGGGCGCGTCGACGAGATCGATTTCTATCTTCTCGTTGGGAAGCGAGGAGACGAACTCTGTGAGGAGCCTGGCCGGCACTGTGACGGCGCCCTCGGTCTCGACCTGGGCGCCTATCCATGTGCTGATGGCTACTTCGAGGTTTGTCGCCGTCAGCTTGAGGCGCGACTGGTCGGTCTCAAGCAGAACGTTTTGCGTGACCGGCAGAGTAGCTCGGGCGGGCACCGCCCTGCCGACGATCGACAGGCCGTGCGCAAGGTTCTCTTGAAGACAGGTGATCCACATTTAGAAACGTCCTCTCGGGGCAGTGAAGACTAGCGAGTATAGGCAGCGCCGAGAAGCAGCGTCAACGCGCGCGCGGCGTTCCACTCCTACTCATGGTATTTTGCGCGCCGGGGGAACGCATATGTAGGGGTGGCTGTTGGCAACTGGGATGCAGAGGGACCCCTGATGCGAGCCGTTACAGGAACGCCATTCGGAGGCGCTAATTCAGGGTCGATAGGTAGGCGATCAGGTCCTGGATATCGCTATCTGGCAGACTGTCAAACGTCGTTGGCATCACATTGCTGAAATCACTTACGACGAACGCGCCCGGATCGCGAATGGACTGCTCGATGTACGCCTCGGCGGACATCCCTTCAACCCGCGTGGCCGCTCGTTGCAGAACTCCCGCGAGGCCCGGGCCGATAATCTTGTCGGTGCCGGTCGAGTGGCAGCCTGAGCAGCCGTTGGCCGTATAGAGGCTTTCGCCGTTGCCGGCGTCGCCTGCCGGGGCCTGTGTCGGTTCGGGGGCTGTGGTGGCGGCGGGGACGTCTGGCGCGGTGGTCGCGGTAGCTGCGGCTTCGCCGGCGGCTGTGGGGTTGAACTCCGGGGTGGGATCGCGCGGCTCTTCCGGAGCATCGCTTGTACAGGCGGCTGCCAGAAGCACCGTCATGGAGAGGAAGCTAATGATGATCGTGAGTCGCTTTGAGCGCACTCTTCTACTCCTCAGAACGTCTGGCGGGGGGGCAGCCCCGGTTCAGTATGGCCTGCGGCCAAGGGTTGGTTAGTTGTCGGAATCACAATTTATCAGCCGTCTCAGAGAGGGTCAATCGGTTCCAAGAGCGGCGTCTGCCGGGCCTGGAGAGAGACATTTGCTGCGCCAGGGGGACCCGGGCGCAGCTGAATAAACGTGCGCGGCAGCGCCGCCGGGGCGAGGGGACGCTTTCCGGCGGCGCTGTGTGAGGCAGCTATTTGACGGGCGTCAGCTGCGGACGCGTTTTATCTCGATCTCTTCTCCGGGCTTGAGTGCGACTCTTTCGACGCGGATCTGGAACTTGAGGAGCCAGTAGCTGAGGGTTGCCTTGCTGAGTTTCAGCCGATCAGCCGTCTCCGAGAGGCCGTATTCGTTGACCATCTCGGGGAGGACATCCTCAAGGGGGCGGCGAAGCTTGCGCTCTACCCCTCGCATCTTGGTTGTCTTCCTTACCGGCAATCTTTTTCTCTTCTTGATCCTGTTCCAGAGCCCGCGTGCCCCCGAGTGTGTGCGCTCATGCGCCACGGAGGCGGTCGATTGCGGCCGTCGGGGCTTTCGGCCCGTCTGGCCGTCTGAAGTCGCCCTCTGGAGAGGAGGGTCCGTCTCGATACAACAGGGGAAACGATACGCTTTCAACGCAAGACAAGTCAATGACTTTAGTTGAATGTACCTGATCGTTTTAATGTGTATAGACAAGAACTATACGATTCTTTTTTAGAATTTATTCAGAGATGAATATGAAATACAGTGTTTCCGATGCCTCGCAAGTAAGGTTGTATGCGCCACACGCCAACGCTTCTAACCCTGCATTGGCGATCCAGGACGTGCGTTTTCATGGTCGATGCGGGGTTTTTACACGGTTTACGGGGCCTGGGTACCCGTTACCGGATAGGGCGTGAATGGGATATGTTCTGCCCCGATCCACGCCGCCCTGTGGGATTGCCTGGACGGGGGTGCTTCGCGTTTGCCGGGGGTGGCCGTGGTGATTACGCTGCGCGTGCCGAGTGGTGAATTCCGGGATGCGCAGGGATTGGGTCTCGGAAGGCGCCGGGTGTGTTCACCGGTTCGGCGTCGAAACCGGGCTCTCCGTCGATTTCTCTCGTGTCTCGCCATCCGCGGATTTGCCGGAGCGTCTCGAATTTCCCTGCCGCGCCCTGCCCTGCCGGTCGATTCGTTGACCCGTTTCAAAATGCGTTGCTACACTCGATTGGTTGGTGTTGCAGATGGGCCGGGCCTATCCCGGCCCCTTTGAACGCGTACGTGAGCGCGCATGCACACGAGGCTTCAGCGTCATCGAGGTCGTAATCTATTCTGTTGCATCTCTGATCACCGGGTGGGCGAGACCTGCAATTTCCGCCATCTATTCACTGGTCGCTGAACTGGAGCCGGCCGCATAGGAATCGAACTTCTCGACCTCCTCCTGATAACGGGAATCATCCAGTCCGTTGAGGACAACTTGCTGGAGTTCATCACCGATGTCTATGAGTTCATAGGCTGGGGCGGCGTTGTGTTCATGATGGCCGTTGAGAGTGCGGCGATTCCGTTGCCGAGCGAGATCATCATGCCGCTGGCGGGCTGGAAGCTGATCCTGGAGCGCGAGTCGAGCGCCTGGTTCATATTGCTCGCCGGCTTTTACGGCGCGCTTGGCAATTTGCTCGGCTCGCTGGTGGCCTACTACGCGGGGGCGATTGGCGGCAGGCCGTTGCTGGAGCGCTACGGCAAGTACGTGTTGATCACCCGCAAGGACCTCGATCGCGCCGACTCGTGGTTCGAGAAGCGGGGCGAGCTGACGGTGTTCGCGACACGGATGATGCCGGTTATTCGCACGTTCATCAGCATCCCTGCGGGTGTGTCACGCATGAATATCTGGAAGTTCTCGATATACACGTTTCTCGGTGCGTTTCCGTGGTCGGTTGGCCTTGCGTACGGTGGATATGTGCTGGGCGAGAACTGGGAGGATCTGCGGTCGGTCATGCGGCCGTTCGACATCCCGATCATTCTTGCCGTCCTGGTGGCGGTGGCGTGGTATGTGCGTCACAAGCTGAAGGAGCTGAAGGCGGAGGCCGCGGAAGGGCGGGCAGGTAAAGCGTAGGCGGGTTTGCCGCAGCCGGGTTATAGCTTGCCGGGGCGTCGTCTGACGAGGGCTTGGTAAAATCAGCGTTGGTGCGCCCCCGTAGCTCAGAGGATAGAGCGCCGTCCTTCTAAGTCGGATGCCACAGGTTCGAGTCCTGTCGGGGGTACCATTTTTTTCTCTGATAACACTTCACCGCATGATCGTCGCGCGCCACTCCGCTGCTTACCGCTGCCAGACCGCCCGCGCCACGCTCGCGTAGGAGGGCGCGTGCCATGAGCTAAAGTGGCGGGCCTGCACTCGACACATTTTGGGGAGTCAGCGATTTGGGCGATGATTCAAACTCAAGCGGGCCATCGGGCCGGTACGACGTCGTCGTAGTGGGCGCGGGCAATGCTGCCCTGTGCGCTGCGCTGGCGGCTGCTGAGGGTGGCGCCCGGGTACTGGTGCTGGAGAAGGCGCCAGAGGCAGAGCGCGGGGGTAACTCGTTCTTTTCCGGCGGCCTGTTCAGGTTTCCGTTTGGCGGGTTGGAGGATATCGAGCGGTTGGTGGGCGAGTTGCCGGACGCCGATCGTGAGCGTGTTGATATCGCGCCGTATTCGGAGGCGGACTTTACGGATGATCTGATGCGGCTGACCGATGGGATGGCGGATGCCGATCTCAGTCGGACGCTTGTGCGCGACTCATACAACACCGTGCGCTGGATGGCCGGACACGGCGTTCGGTGGGTTCTGGCATACGGCCGGCAGTCGTACGAGGTAGACGGAAAATTCCGCTTCTGGGGCGGCCTTGTTTGCGAGGTCGTTGGCGCCGGGGCCGGGCTGGTCGATTCGCTTTTCGACGCATGCACGGGAATTGGCGTTGAGGTCACGTATGACGCCATGGGCGACGAGCTGGCGCTGGACGGGCGCGGCGCCATTGCGGGGATCAGAACTCGGGGGGCCGCGGGGTTTAGCGAGATCGATTGCTCGTCGGTGGTTCTGGCCTGTGGCGGGTTCGAGGCGAATCCGGAGATGCGGGTGCGGTATCTGGGGCCGGGCTGGGAGTATGCGCCGGTGCGCGGGACGGCGGCCAATACGGGCGATGGGATTCGGATGGCGCTCGCGGCTGGCGCGCGGCCGTTCGGCAACTACAGCGGTTGTCATGCGGTGGCATGGGATGCGGGCGCGCCGCCTTACGGCGATCGGCGAATCGGCGATCTTTACCAGAAGCATTCGTATCCGCTCGGCCTCATCGTGAATCGTGATGGCGAGAGGTTCGTTGACGAGGGCGCGGATATTCGGAATTACACCTATGCCAGGTACGGCAAGGAGATTCTCAAACAGCCGGGGCGGATCGCGTTTCAGATCTTCGATCAGCAGGTAATCGGGAGGCTTCGGGACGAGTATCGGATCCGGGAGGTCACGTCCGCGACGGCGGAGACGGTCGCCGAGCTGGCGGAGGCGCTGGACATAGACGTCGATGGTCTGGTGAGCACGGTTGCGGCGTATAACGACTCGGTACGGGACGGCGAGTACAACCCGGCGATTCTGGACGGCAAGGGAACGGACGGTGTCGACCCTCCGAAGTCGAACTGGGCGCTGAGACTGGACAGCCCTCCTTACGTTGGGTATGCGGTGAAGTGCGGTATTACGTTCACGTTTGGCGGGTTGCAGGTGGATACCGGCGCGCGAGTCATCGACACGCAGAGCCGCGCTATTCCCGGGCTCTACGCCGCGGGAGAGTTGGTCGGCGGGCTTTTCTACGAGAACTATCCGGGCGGCAGCGGCCTGACGGCGGGCGCGGTGTTTGGGCGGATTGCCGGGCGGGGGGCGGCCGAGTATGCAGGGGCGGTTTAGCGGCGCTCGGGCAATTTCAGGAGATGGGCGGCCCCGGGAGCGGGGCGTCTATTCCCATCGGAAATCCCTCTCAAGGATTCAGGTGATTCAAGAGTTCGCTATGGACTCTCACGCGCGGCTCAAATGCGAAATGTGAAGATTTTCTGAACACTTTATGAGGGCAGCGCTGCATCGTAATTGTCAACAGCAGGAAATCAGATCGCGGACCAACAGGTTACCGGGGTCGGCTTCTCTCAGTCCTGGGGGACAATGCAATGACAACTACAACCGCAGAATTTGCGGGACGGCAGGTAAATCTCAAGAAGGTCCTGCCATACCTCCTCTCGATCACGGTTCTCACCGTCGCAGTAATAGCCGGGTTCGCGGTCGGCACGGGCGGGAACTCGATCGTTGGCGGCGTCCTGAACGCCTCTTCCGACTCATCGAACCGGCTGGGGACCCTTGGAAACATCCTCCCGTTCGGCTTCGCCTTCGCTGCGGGCATGGTTTCTACGGTGAATCCCTGCGGCTTCATGATGCTTCCGGCCTACCTGGGCCTCTACGTGGGAACGGGTCCGCAGAACGAGCGGCCTCCGCTACGTAACAGGTTGCTGAAGGGCATCTCCGTGAGCGCCGCCATGAGCCTGGGCTTCCTGGTCCTGTTCGGCACCGCAGGCGTCATCATCTCTGCCGGAGCGCAGTCGGTCGTCGGGATATTCGAGTGGCTCGGTCTGATAGTCGGCTTCGTCCTGGTGATGGCAGCCGCATACATCATGAGCGGCGGGAAGCTCTACACGTCGTTCGCCACCCAGACGGCGGCCAAGATCGGCGATCCCAGGGACTCGACGATGAAGGGCTACTTCCTCTTCGGCATCAGCTACGCGACGGCGTCGCTAAGCTGCACGCTTC
The DNA here is from genome assembly GCA_022567135.1 of Chloroflexota bacterium. Lineage (GTDB taxonomy): Bacteria > Chloroflexota > Dehalococcoidia > Lucifugimonadales > Lucifugimonadaceae > UBA1151. Next base: position 7,311 of record JADFHP010000041.1, on the reverse strand, counting down.
CGATCTTCATTGCGCTGATCAGCGCATCGCTGGCGACCGGCACATTCGTCGACGCCGCCGGGCAGTTCATTGTTTACGCCCTAGGGATGGCATTCGTGATAACGGTGCTGACGTTGAGTCTTGCACTGGCGCAAAACCAGGTCTCTTCCGCCCTCAAGAAGATCCTGCCGCACACGAACGCCATCTCCTCCGTGCTGCTCCTACTCGCAGGCGCATACATCGTCTTCTACTGGCTGACGGAAGGCGGGCTTGCGGACAGCTTTACCTAAGGAAAGAGGTCAAGCAGCAGGCAGCATTATTCACCAGGCGCCGCCTCGCCCCCAGGCGGCGCCTGGTCGCGTCTGGCGGGCCTTCCGGATTCGGGGGGCGGCAGGCCTGCGCCGACCCTGTATACGCCTTCTGCGGTTTAGACTATGCTCCGCTACGCTTTTCAGGCGGGGTCTGCCGGTCGTAATTCGCACCACGGGCGATGGGCTCTATCGAGGGGGTAATAGCAACCGGACTATGTGTGGCATCGCCGGAATCATGTACAAGGACAGCCGCTCCACCGGCCTCGCGCCGATTGGCGAAGAGCTCATAAAAATGCTGGAGACGATGGTGCATCGCGGCCACGATTCGGCCGGAGTAACGGTGGCCGGCGAGTCGCTCGATTCCGATCTGCTGATTCGTATCTGGGCTGACGAGTCGGCGCCTGCCGAGGAGACCATCGCGCGCGCCAAGGAGACGGTGATGAGCGCGGGCGGCGCGATCGTCTCTGCTGAGGCACGGGATTCGTATTTGCGGCTGACGGCCAATTACGAAGGTGACGTTCCACGCCTTGCCGAGGCGTTGCTGCAGACGCCAGGGGTGGTGCTCCACAGCATCGGCGAGGTGTCGGAGGTGATCAAGGACGTCGGCACGCCGGTGGTGATGGACGAGCGGCACGGGATCAGCAGGCTGTCGGGGACGCATGGCGTGGGGCATGTGCGGATGGCCACCGAGAGCAGGGTCGACATCAGCCATGCCCATCCGTTCTGGGCATACCCGTTCACCGACGTCACGGTGGTCCACAACGGCCAGCTGACGAACTACCACGGCATGAAGCGGGATTTCGAGAGTCGCGGGCATCATTTTCAGACCGAGAACGACTCCGAGTTGATCGCCGTTTACCTGGCGGACAAGCTGGCCGGAGGGGTCAGTCTCGACACGGCTCTTGAGGCGTCTGTAGACGATCTGGACGGGACGTTTACTTATCTTGTCTCGACGCGTGACGGCATGGGGTATGCGAAGGATCGCTGGGCTGCCAAGCCGCTCGTGTTGATGGAGACCGATTCGGTCGTCGCGCTCGCCTCCGAGGAGGTTGCGCTGAGGAGCGTGTTCACCGATGAGTTGGAGCGGACAGAGCCGCAGGAACACGAGGTGATGACGTGGTCAGCCTAGACGCGTCTGAGCTGACGACCCGGGAGCTTAACAAGCAGATCAAGGCGCTTGCCGAAGAGGGCGTGGACGAGATCGTCATCACGAATCCGGCGGCGCGCCACAATCTGGCAGTCGGCATCCGGCGGCCGTGCAACATAAAAATCGAAGGCAGCGTGGGCTATTACGCCGCTTCGCAGCTCGATGGGCCTGAGATATCGATCGACGGCAACGCGGGGTGGGCGCTGGGCGAGAACCTTATGAGCGGGAAGATTTCGCTGAGCAGAAGCGCCGGGGCCTCGGTCGCTGCGAGCATGCGCGGCGGCGAGGTTTTTGTAGGCGGCAACGCGGGGGCGCGTGCAGGAATCTCTATGAAGGGCGGCACCCTTCTGGTGGCGGGGGATTCCGGCTTCCTTACGGGTTTCATGATGCAGAAGGGCCGGATCATCGTTTGCGGGAGCATTGGGGAGGCCGCCGGAGACTCTATGTACGAGGGAACTATCTACGTCGGCGGGGAGGTCGGCTCGCTTGGCGCGGATTCCAGGTACGAGGAGCCTGGCGAGGACGAGTTGATCGAGCTATGGGCGGAACTGGAGCAGAACGGCGTCGCCGGGCGGCCCCGGTTCCGGAAGATCGTCTCTGAGAAGAAGCTATACCACTACGATACTTTGGAGAGGTTTGAGCGGACGCTGATTTAGCGGCCCCCGATAGCAGACACCACCCAAAATAGCGGGCAAACAGGGATAAGGGGCGAATGGTATACGGCAGCAACCAGATCTGGGCGCCATGGACGGTGGACGATATCCACTCCAAGGCGGATCTTGGCCGTTACCGCATCCGGGGGATGAGCACGCATCAGCGCGTGACGCATTTCGATGACCTGACATTCCTGTCCACCGGCCTGACGCGCTTTCCGCTGGAGGGCTATAAAGAGCAGTGCAGCACCCGTGTGGAGCTGGGCGGGCTGAATGCAGAAAACCCGCTGATTCTCGAGACGCCCATTTACATCACCGGCATGAGCTGGGGGGCGCTGTCTGCGAACGCGAAGATTGCGCTTGGCAAGGCTGCGAGCATGGTCGGGACGGCGAGCTGCACGGGCGACGGCGGGATGCTGCCGGCCGAGCGCGAGGTGTCTGACAAGCTGATCTACCAGGTCCTGCCGAGCCGGTATGGCGCGGACCCGAATCACATGGCGACTGCGCAGGCCATCGAGATAGTCGTGGGCCAGGGCGCGAAGCCGGGCACCGGCGGGCTGCTCATGGGCGTGAAGGTGCTGGACGAGGTGGCGGAGTCGAGGGACCTTCCGCCGGGGATCGACCAGCGCAGCCCTGCGCGGCACCCTGACTGGCTGGGGCCGGATGATCTGGCGATCAAGATCGAACAACTGCGTGAGGCGACCGACTGGAAGGTGCCTATCCAGGTGAAGCTCGGCGCGTGCCGGGTTGCCGATGACGTGAAGCTCGCGGCCAAGGCCGGCGCGGACGCGATTGTGATCGACAGCATGGTGGCTGGAACGGGCGCGTCGGCGGAGGTTTTGCTGGACCACAGCGGAATCCCGACGGTGCCCGCGATCGTGCTGGCGAGGGAGGCGCTGCGGGAGATCGGTCTCTACCGGAAGGTGAGCCTGATCGCCTCGGGCGGCATTCGCAACGGAGCAGACGTTGCGAAGGCGCTGGCGCTGGGTGCGGATGCGTGCGCGATCGGCATCGCCGCATTGATAGCGCTGAACTGCAACCGTGACATTCCAGAGGCCGACTTCGAGAAGGAGATCGGCCTGCCTGCGGGGCAGTGCAACCGGTGCCATACAGGGAAGTGCCCCGTCGGCATCGCCACGCAGGACCCGGAGCTGACGAAGAGGCTCGACCCTGACGAAGGCGCCGAGCGGGTAGCAAATTTTCTCAATTCGATGACGATGGAGCTTGCGCTGCTGACGCGCTCGCTGGGCAAGGGCGATGTGAAGAGCCTGGAGCCGGAGGACCTTGCGGCGCTGACTATCGAGGCGTCTGCCATGGCCCGGGTGCCGCTCGTGGGTACGGACAAGGTGTTCGGCATGTAGGCAGCGGCCGCCCATTCCCTCGTTACGGGGGGACGGTCGCAATTAGGGGGGAGCGGGGACATTGGCCACCAGACATGACGTGCATAGCCGGCTCGACGAGGACAACATCGAGTTTCTGCTTGCCCAGTTCGTGGACATCAACGGCTCGCCAAAGGTGAAGATGGTGCCTGTGGCGTCTTTCGACGACATCGTCGACGAGGGCGCCGGGTTCGCGGGCGCGGCGCTCGAGGGCATGGGCCAGGGCCCGCACTCGCACGACATGATGGCGCGGCCGGATATCGACACGTACACCCCCCTGCCCTGGCGCAGTGGCGTGGCGCGGTTCGCGTGTGATCTGTTCGTTGATGGCGAGCCATACATGTATTGCCCGCGGCAGAACATGAAGCGTGTTTTAGCCGACGTTCGCGCAGCGGGGTACTCGTTCCAGGTCGGCATAGAGCCCGAGCATTTCCTCGTCACCCGGACAGACGACGGAATCCGGGTGTGGGACCCGAACAACGTGGATTCGCTGGACAAGCCCTGCTATGACTTCAAGGGCATCGCAAACGTGATGGACTATCTGCAGGACATGATGGCCGCCATGGACCGGCTGGGCTGGGGCGTATACCAGGCGGATCACGAGGACGCGAACGGCCAGTACGAGATCAACTTTGTTTATACCGACGCGCTGACTACTGCGGACAGGTATACGTTTTTCAAGATGATGACGAGCCAGTACGCCCAGAAGTACGGCGCCATTGCGACCCACATGGCGAAGCCGTTTACCGACCGCACGGGCAGCGGCGGGCATATCCACTTCCACCTTGCCGACGCCGAAACGGGAGAGAACCTGTTCGAGGACGAGGACGATCCGCGGGGGCTGGGCACGTCTGAGCTCGGCTATCAGTTCATCGGCGGCATAATGGCGCACGCGCCTGGTCTCACGGCGGTGATGTCGCCGACTGTGAACTGCTATAAGCGGCTGCAGGTTGGCGCGGGGTTGACGAGTTCGGCATCCGGATTCAACTGGACGCCGGCGTTCATCTCATACGGCGACAACAACCGGACGCAGATGATCCGCACGGCCGGCCCCGGCAACCTCGAGGACCGGACGATATCGGCTGCCTGCAACCCGTACCTGGCCTTCTCGGCCTACGTTGCGGCGGGGATGGACGGCATCGCGCGCAAGCTCGATCCCGGGGAGCCGAACTCGGGAAACATGTATGAGCTTGGGCTGGATGAGATCCAGCGGCGCGGCATCCGGCTACTGCCGCAGTCGCTGAACGAGGCGCTTGGCGAGTTGCGCAAGGACGAGGTGGTTCAAGCCGCGTTGGGTGTGATCTACGATGAGTTCGTGGCCCTGAAGGTCTCGGAATGGGCCGAGTACCATGCCCAGGTCAGCAAGTGGGAGGTTGACCGGTACCTGACGTTGTTTTAGTCGGCACTCCCGTCAGTACCGGTTCATAAGAATCCTGCTGTGGCATTCCTGCTCAACTGCCCGAACTGCGGCCAGCGCAACGTGTACGACTTCCGATTTGGTGGCGAGGTATTAGCCCGGCCCGAGCCCGGCGCAACCAATGACGAGCTGACCGCTTATCTCTATTCCCGCGAGAACGCCGATGGTCCGCAGCGCGAGTGGTGGATCCATAGCCTGGGGTGCCGGAAATGGTTTATCGCCGTCCGGAACACGCACACGAACGAGGTGATCGAGACGGCATGGCCGCCAGAAGCGCCGCTGCGCACAGACGAGGCGGCCGATGGCCATTAAGCGCGCCGCAGGGCGCCTCTCCCCTGGCGGACACGAGGTGATCGACAGGAACGTCGTCTTCGAGTTCGACTTCGAGGGCCGGCAGGTTGCGGCCTACGAGGGCGACACCATCGGGTCCGCGTTGGCCGCGGCCGGTGTCGAGATTTTCAGCCGGAGCTTCAAGTACCACCGTCCCAGGGGACTGCTGTGCGTTTCGGGGAACTGTCCGAACTGCCTGATGACGGTGGATGGGATTCCGAACGTGCGCACCTGCACGATGAAGGCGCGGGCGGGGATGAGGGTGAGCCGGCAGAATGCGTGGCCGTCGGTGGATCATGACGCCGGGGCGGTGCTGGACCGTATGGACCGGCTGCTGCCGGTTGGCTTCTACTACAAGGCTTTTCACAGGCCGAAGGTGTTGTGGGCGGTGATGCGGCCTCTGATACGCCGTATGGCCGGCCTGGGCAGAGTGGACGTGACTGGCGACGGTGGTCCCACGTACAGGCACAGCAATATGCATACGGATGTTGCAATCGTGGGCGGCGGGCCTGCGGGGATGGCGGCGGCGCTGGCGGCGGCTGATGCGGGCGCAGAGGTGACGTTGATCGACGATCAGCCGGTGATTGGCGGGCATCTGCGCTGCGACGCGACTGATTACACCGGAATCGATGGGATCGAGGATGGCAGCGGGCAGGAGGTGGCGGAGGCGCTCCGGGAACGGGTGATAGCGCAGGACGGGATTCGGGTCCTTAGCGGGGCGAGCGCGTTCGGGTTCTATCAGGGCAATTTGCTCGCCGTCCTTCGTGGGTACGAGGCGATTCAGTTGCGGGCCGGTCGGGTGGTGATCGCTACGGGGGCGCATGAGGTCCCGATGCAGTTCAAGAACAACGATCTTCCGGGGGTGATGCTGGCATCGGGGGCGTTGCGGCTGGTGAGGCTTTACGGGGTCGCGCCGGGCAGGCGGGCCGTTGTTGTGACGGCCGATGAGTCGGGTTATTCCGTGGCAATCGGCCTGCTCGATGCCGGCGTCGCGATTGAGGCGGTGGTTGACATGCGGCGTGATCCGGGGTCGAGCGAGGCGGCGGATGCGGTGCGCGCCCGCGGCATGGAGGTGCTTGCCGGGCATCGTGTGGTATCGGCAAGGGGGACGAAGCGGGTTTCACGGGTCACGGTGGCGGCGCCCGACTCGTCAGAACTGACTTTGCGGTGCGATCTCGTCTGCATGGCCGGGGTGCGGCAGCCTGCGACGGGGCTTCTTTTGCAGCAGCCGGGCGCGGTCGTGGAGTATGACGAGGAGTTGGGGGAGTCCGTCCCGGCGCGACTGCCCGATGGCGTTTTCGTTGCGGGCGATATCACGGGGCTCCACGATCTGAAGATCGCCGTGGCTCAGGGCTGGGCGGCCGGGCGGCAGGCCGCCGGGACTGGTTACGAGGACGCTGCGCGACTGGAGATCCTTGAACGCGAGTACCGGGGTGGGAGACGCCCTCTATCCACCACCCGGATCGAGGGCGGCAGCAAGGAGTTCATCTGCGTCTGCGAGGACGTCTCATCCAAGGACATCGATGTCGCAGTATCCGAGGGGTTTGGCGACATCCAGACGTTGAAGCGCTATACGACGGCGACGATGGGGCCGTGCCAGGGGAAGATGTGCCACAGGGCGTTTGTTGAAGCAGCCGCCCTTCGCACAGGCCTGGGCATCGCTGCCACGGGCAGCACTACCGCCCGGCCGCCAGCCCAGGGAGTGCCGCTCGGTGCGCTGGCAGGTCCGGGTCACATGCCCCGCAAGCTGACGGCGTTGGATGGCCTGCACCGGGCGGCCGGGGCCGAAATGGTCGAAGTCGGGCCGTGGATCCGGGCGCATAACTATGGTTCACCGCAGGACGAGGCGCTGGCGGTCAGGAAGCGCGTCGGCATCATCGATGTCAGCACGCTGGGCAAGCTGGATGTCCGGGGACCCGACGCGGGCGCACTGCTCGATAAGGTCTACACGCACCGCTTCTCCAACCTGCGCGAAGGGCGCATCCGCTACGGGCTGCTGGTCGGCGAGAACGGGGCGATCATGGACGACGGCACCGTCACGAGATTTGCCGAAGACCACTACTTCGTGACGACTACGACCGGGAACGTCGACGCG
>JADFHP010000040.1 GCA_022567135.1 Chloroflexota bacterium | reverse complement strand
AACAAGGGGTCCGAATACATAAGCCGAGAACTGTTCCGCGAGTTGATCGTCGCCCTCATGACGGATGATTCGAAAGCGTTCAAGAAGCTAGTAGGGAAGGATCAAGAAGATGAGTAAAAGGCGAGGAAACGGCGAGGGATCATTCAGCCACCGAAAAGATGGGCGCAGCAAGCCCTGGGAAGTCCGATTCCCTGGTCTAAACGGGAAGCGGATCAGCCGGTACGGCCGAACGAAAGCCGAAGCTAGGGAGGAGATGCTCAGGGTCCAGCGCGAAATGCTCGTCGGGCTTCCGTCACCTGCCGGCCGAAAGACGGTGGCCGGGTATTTTCCGGAGTGGCTCGATGCTGTACGGCCAAATCTGAAATACGGAACGTGGAGGCGTTACGAGCAGATGTTTCGGCTACACATATCCCCGGAGCTCGGAAATCGGCGCCTTCATCAAATACAGCCAATGGACTTGCAGCGGCTGTATGCGAACCGGTTGGAAGTGGTCGGACCAAAAACGGCTGGGCACATACATCGACTGTTGCATAAAGCATTGAGGGACGCCACCAACCTTGGACTGGTCGCACGAAACGTAGCAAGTCTTGTCTCACCTCCCCGTTCGGTCAGAAAGCGGATGGACGTTTTCACCCCAGATGAACTCCGGCTGCTACTTGACGCGGCGGAAGGATCGAGGCTGGAGGCGATTTGGGTGCTGGCAATGGCGACCGGCGCCAGGCAGGGCGAGATACTCGGAGCACAGTGGGAGTCGATTGACCTCGATGTCGGAACATGGCACATCTACCGGGCGTTGCAGCGCGGTGAGAATGGTCTCGTGTTGCAGTCGCCAAAGACGCCGCACTCTATTCGCACGATCTCCCTTGCTCCCACGGCAGTGAAAAAACTTCGATCACACCGAGCCAGACAGGCCGAGGAGCGGCTGGCGCTCGGAGACGCATATGACGGTGATCTCGACCTGGCATTCAGTCGGGAAGATGGTTCGCCAATCAGGGGATCCGGTTTCGTGGCGCAGTACCACTACCCGTTGCTGGCGCGAGCGGGCGTCAGGAAGCTTAACTTTCACGCTATCCGTCATACGGCTGCAAGTCTGATGCTCGCACGGAATGTCCCCATTGCTGAAGTCAGCGCAATGCTCGGCCACGCTTCACCTGCGGTTACGCTTTCGATCTACGGTCATTTCATGGAAAGCGGAGGTAACTTCGCGGCCACCGCTATGGAGCCTGTAATCAGCGCTTGACAGCCTGCGATTGGGGCTAGAATCTGACACCAGTTTTGACGCCAACGGGGACGGACGACGGCGGACGACTAAGGACGGGAATGCGTCGAAATCTGGTTTCTCCAATACGAACTGGCACCGCGGGGGATGCCCCCGGACACGCCGTGGAGATTTTAAAACCCGCCCTGTCCCGCGTGGCCGACCCGCCAGGCTCGGAAGTGGCAAGCGGCCCCCCCAGCGGGTGGCGGGTCGAATGTCGAAGACCGGCCATTTTCATGGACGGTTGCGGGGGCGTGAGTGAATCTGCAGTCGTATCGGGGTTCCAGTTGCGGGGGTGGCTGGGAAGCCAATAGACTGCGCGGGACTGGTGGCCTCCGTGTGTTTCCTGGGGGTAGCCCAGCAGCAGGTGGATGCAATGGTTTTTTCTCCTTCCGTAATACCTCGTTGATCTAGACCGCTCTTAACGAGTGAGTCCGCCGCTTCCCGGTGCCGCAGACGGCGTTGTGCGGGAGCGGTGTTGGCGCGCGCTCCTCCGTGGGTTGGATCTCGAACGATCTGATCCTGGAACGGAGGTTTTTAGATGCGCCGCACTAGTCGTTTTAATCGACTCATTTCTGCCCGCCGTGTTGTCCCGCTGTGGCTTCGACTGCCGACCGCGTTGGTCGGGACTCTTCTCGCAACCGAGTTTTTTGATGAGCTTCTGTTCGGATTGCGTGAGGCGGCATGGCCGGCGATTCGCACCGATCTGGATATGAGTTATCTATTGGTGGGGCTGGTGCTCGGGGTGCCCGGCGTCATTTCGGGAGTCGTGGAGATCGGCATTGGGTTAATTGGCGACACGAGGCTGCGCAAGGCGCTGATTGTTGGCGGAGGAGTGGTTCTTGGCGCGGCGATCCTGCTGAGTGCAGTCAGTGTGAATGGCTGGATGCTGCTGGGAGCGACGATTCTGCTTTATCCGGCTTCCGGTGCGCTCGTGTCGCTTTCTCAGGCGAGCCTGATGGATACCGACCCGAAGCGGCATGAGCACAATATGGCCCGATGGACGCTCGTGGGGTCTCTCGGAGTGGTGGTTGGGACGCTGGTGATCGCGGGGGCCAGCGCGATGGGGATCAGCTGGCGGTTGTTGTTCGCCGCGGTTGGGTTCGCTACTTTCGTTCTTACTCTCGTGATCTCCCGTCAGCGGCTCGATTTCCCGGGTTCGGAGCGGGCATTCACTCCTGGTTCTCTGGCCAGTGACCTGGCCGGAGTCTGGCAGAATCTCTGGTCGATGCGGGTGGCACGGTGGGTGGTGTTGCTTCAGTTCGCCGGCTTAATGCTCGATGTGCTGCTCGGCTTCCTCGCGCTCTATTTTGTCGATGTAATCGGCGTTGGCCTGACGCAGGCCGCGCTGGCGGTATCTGTGTGGGCCGTGGTTGGCATGGCAGGTGATTTACTACTGATCCCTATGCTCGATCGTGTGAGCGGGCTGCGCTATCTGCGAGTCAGCGCGTTTCTGACGGCGGTCGCATTCACCGGGTTTATGCTGACGTCGACTTACTGGGTGGCACTAATCCTGCTCGGTGTCCTGGGATTCTTGAACGCCGGCTGGTACTCGATTCTTCAGGCGCAGGTATATACGGCCATGCCGGGCCGCAGCGGCAGCGTGATGTCGGTTAGCAGCGCGGCCGGGATGGTGGGCAGTCTTGCTCCCCTGGGAGTCGGGGTGCTTGCGGCGACGGTTGGGCTTCAGGCGGCGCTGTGGGTGCTGTTGGTCAGCCCTGTGGTGCTGGTGATCGGGATACCGCGAGGCAGACCGTGCGACCGGTGAGATTCTTCGTCGCGATGGGGCATCGGGATCTCAGAATGACGCATATATGCATGTGGCGGGGTAGCGGGTGGCGCTGGAATCAGCCTGTTTCTGTGGCGGGGAGTTCTCGGATGGACCAGATGCGGAAGAAGAGGAGCCAGAGGACTGCGGTGGCTTCGCCGATGACGGCGATGATGAGGGCCTCCCGCAGGCCGATCAGTTCGCCGAGCAGGCCTCCGAGCAGCGCTCCGGCGGGGATGGCGCTGCGGCTCGACACGATCATCATGGCGTTCATTCTGCCGAGTAGTCGATCGGGTGTGACGGCCTGCCGCAGGCTCACCTGGCCGACGTGGTAAAGCACAAAGCCGACCGCCAGCAAAATCTCCGAGAATGCAAGTGCAACGACTACCAGTGGGGTCGGGCCGCCGATGAGAGGCAGTATCAAGTCACTGGCCGTAGCTAGCAGGATGCCCAGTGTGATGACCGGGCCGATGCCGATTCGAACGGTGAGCCGGGAAGCCGCTGCCGCCCCCACGAAGAGGCCGATGCTTCCCGCCGCGAATATTACTCCCAGCAATCCAGGGTTGAGGTCCAGCCCACGCACCATGTAGAGGATGGCGATGGCTTCGATCGCGGCGTTGGACACGCCTATCGTGGTCAGGGAGCCTGCGATGCCGACCAGCGTCTTGTTGCTGCGAATGAACCTGAGGCCTTCAGCGATTCCGGCCATGGCGGTCTGAACCTGCCCGTCGGGGGAAGTGGCGGGCGTGGGGTCTGGCTCGTTTACGCGGAGTAGGCCGTAGATCACGGCAGAGATGGCGAACGCAGCGGCGCCGAAGAGCATGACAAAAGGCGCCGAGATGGCCTGTATCAGGACGCCGCTGATGCTGGGGCCGGCCACGGCCGCGCCGGACTTCGCCATCTCGAGCTTGCTGTTCCCTTCGACGAGCTGGTCCCTGGAGATCACGGCAGGCAGGAACGAGCGGTAGGCGATTTCGAAGAGCAGGCTCATGGCGCCCATGCCGATGGCGACCGCGTAGAGGAGTTCGATGGTCAGGGCGTCGAACTGGTGCGCTATCGGAATCGACAGTAGCAGTAGGGCGCGGCCTATGTCGGCTGCGACGAGGATGGGGCGCCGCTTTCGGCGATCTGTCCATACGCCGAGGTGGAGGCCGAAGAAGAGGGCCGGCAGTGCACTGACCGCGGTGATGGCGCCCATCTGTAGGGGGGACGCGTCGAGGACTATGACGGCGGTCAGGGGGAGCGCGAGGCCGACCATCTGCGAGCCGACCAGCGAAGTAGCCTGGCCGGCCCAGAGTTTTCGGAATTCGGCATGTCGCCAGAGGCCGGTGAGTCGCATGGTTTGGCGCGCTCCGCGGGCGCGTGCGGGGGTTCGAATCAAAAAGAGCGGCTGTTAGCAGTCGCGGTGCGCGAGTGCTAAGTTGAGCCTATTCAGGTGCGCGCGGCGTTGTCAACACGCGCGGGCGCTCGGCTCCTCGGGCGTGGAGATGGGAACGCGTGTAGCGGTATCGGACTCGAATCGCTCAAGGGGGCCTGAGATCTTTCGGCGGACCTCAAGATGACACTTTCATGGGCAGTTGCGATGCCTACCCGCCGTCTACGTGGTCGTCGTCGGGGTTGAGGTTCCAGCGGTGGGTATCATCCGGCTGGACGCTCTGGGCCCACTGCTTCAGGACCGCGCCTTCTGCTGTCAGGCCTTCGATCTGCTCTCTGATCGTGTCGGGATCCCAGTCTTCGAGGACCAGGGCGAGTAGCTCATCGCGTTTTGTTTCGTGCTCGGGGTTGGCGGCGAGGTCGTTCATTTCGTGGGGGTCGTTTTCAAGGTTGAAGAGTTGGGGCGGGAAGCCGTGGTAGTAGCTCAGCTTCCATGAGCCCTGGCGGACCATGCGGTTCTGGAAGGCGCGATCGCCGTCTGAGTGGGCGGGGTCGCCGGGCTCGGTGCAGTACTCGACGAAGACCTTGTCGTCCCATCCGGCGGCACCCTGGTCGTTGATGATGCCGGTCATGGCGCGGCCGGATGAGCCGGGCAGGGCGGGGGCGTCGACCAGCTCGAGCAGCGTGGCGTTGAGGTCGATCTGGCTGACGACGCGATCGCAGCGCCGGCCCCGCGGGAGCGTGGAGGGCCAGGAGACGATCATCGGGACTCGGGCTGCTTCTTCATAGAACGTCTGCTTCCACCAGAGGCCGTGCTCGCCGACCTGCTCGCCGTGGTCGGTCGTGTAGATGATGAGCGTGTCTTCGAGGAGATTGTGCTTTTCCAAGACGTCGAAGATCTGGCCGAGCATCCGGTCGAGGCTGCCGACGAGCGCCCAGTATGCGGTTCGGGCGCGCATTACCTCGGCCTCTGACACCTCTTCAATACCCGTGTTACGCCTCCACCACTGGAGGTACGGGTGGGTCTGATCGGTGAGCGGCTCCGGGTGGTCGGGCGGGGGCACCAGCCCGAGATATTCGTTGTAGTCGGCCTCTCTGGCGACGAACGGCTGGTGGGGAAGCATGAGGCCGATGGCGGCGCAGAACGGCTCTTCGGTTTCGCCTGAGGCGAGTGCGGCGGCGTGGGATTCGAGGAACTCGACTGCGGCTTCGGTTACCGATTCGTCGTGGACCTCGTATGCGCTCTGTCCGAAGCCCGATTTTTCGAGGCTTATGCGACTGGGTCCGGCGGTGCCTTCCAGGCTTCCGTGGTCGGCAGGGATTCCGCCGATGAAGTTGGGGCCGTGGTCGCCGACTCGGCGCTCGGCAAAGCCGTGGAGCTGGTCGGGGCCGTTGAAATGCATCCGGCCGATCTGCACCGGCCGGTAGCCGATGGCGCCGAGCGAGTGGGCGAATGTGGGGATGGACGAGTCGAGGATGTGGCTGTTTGTCCAGACGCCGTTTTCGTGGGGCATTCGGCCGGTCAGCAGCGACATGCGGGATGGAACGCAGATGGGCGATGCGCAGTAGGCATTGTCGAAGATCACCCCGCGTGCGGCGAGGGCGTCCAGGTTGGGCGTGCTGACCACGTTGTCCCCGTAGCAGCCGGTGACGAAGGGGGAGTGCTGGTCGGACTGTATGAAGAGGATGTTGGGGCGGCCGTCTATGGTTGGCACGGTTGTTGGTTGCCTTTCATGCGGACTTCGGCCGGATGTCGCTCGATCTGATCGGCAAACCGAATTCGGCAATTATGCGCTCAACGAGCACGTTCGTCGGCATAGTCCCATCAAGCACAAGATCCGCTGTCGCAGCTACCTGGTCGATTTGCCGCGTGAAGAGTTCCTTTGTCCAGTCGAGATACCCGCGCAGATGTGCCTCAGTGTCATCAGTCCATCCATCTCGGAGCAGGCGACGGGCCAGTGCGATATCCAGAGGTGTGTCCAGAAAGACCATATGATCGATGAATTTGCCCGTTTCCGCATGGGCGCGGCCCAGGGGCGCGTCGAAAACAATGTGCTGAAGCGGGCTACCGTCGGGCCCAACTGCCTCACCAGTTTTGAGCTTCCTGAGGTGTTCGGCGAGTACGGGCGCTCGCCAGGCGTTGTAATCGCCACCTTCCGACAGCCATTTGCGCAGGTCCGGTGGGTGCTGAGTAGTGTCGTCGAAGTCATCGAAGTAGACAGCGGAGGCGTTGTCTACGGACCCAGCGAGTTCGGAGGCTACTCGCGTCTTGCCGCCGCCTGAAACGGAGCTTATTCCGATGACGATAGCGTTTTGTGGAGGCATTATCGGCCCTCGCCGGTCAGGCCAAACGCCTCCGAGAGCAGCTCGTAGGACCTGATGCGGTCGGCGTAGTTGTGGGTGATTGTCAGGACGATGATCTCGTCTACCTCGTAATCTACGGCCAGTTCTTCCAGCCGTTTTTTCACCTGCTGCGGGTCGCCTTCGATGGCTTTCTGTTGCTGCTCGATTATGAAGGCGCGTTCCTGGGCAGAGTAGTCGGTGTTGTTGGCTTCGTCGATTGAGGGGACGCCCTTTCGCTCGGCGCCCTGGTTGCGGCGGAGGCGCATGAGGTGGCGGCTCATGCCGATCTCGCGGGCTCGTTCCGTTGTTTCCGCGGCCAGGGCTGAGACGCCGATATTGACGATGGGTTTGTCGAACCATCGCGACGGCTTGAAGTTTTCTCGGTACCACTTGACCATGCCGCTGCCCTCCTGGGTGATGAAGTGGGCGAAGGAGAGCGGCATGCCGAGTTCGGCGGCGATGCGGACGCTGCCCATCGAAGAGCTCAACAGCCATGGCGCGGCATATGTGTCGGCGGCCGGCATGGCGCGGATTGCGCGAAACGGGTGCTCATCCGGGAAGGATTCTGACAGGTAGCGCATCAGGTCGTATACCTGTTGCGGGTACTGCTCGAGCGCGTTGCCCTGGGGTCCGGTTTGGAGGGCGTATACGGTGACCTGGTCGGAGCCGGGCGCTCGACCCAGGCCCATGTCGATGCGTCCGGGGTAGAGGGCCTCGAGCATGCGGAAGGTCTCGGCGACTTTGAGGGGGCTGTAGTGGGAGAGCATCACTCCGCCCGAGCCGACTCTGATGTTCTCCGTGGTGGCGGCGACGGCGCCGACGAGGATTTCCGGGCTGGCGTCTGCGAGGCTGCCTGCGCTGTGGTGCTCGGCCAGCCAGTAGCGGGTGTAGCCGAGGCGGTCTGCGTGGCGGGCCAGCTCGAGCGTGGCCTCAACCGCCTCGCGGGGGGTGCCGCCGTCGCGTATGGGCGACTGGTCGAGAATGCTGAGCTTCAACGGCTGCGGTGCCTCCCCATTCGGGCAGTTAATGGCGGTGATTGGCGGTCGGGTGCCAGATAAGCCCGCCGAATATACAGTGTGCGGCTATCTGGATGATCGAGTTAAGGATTCGTGCGACGGCGAATATACTCTCGCACCATGAAGAACATGACGGGCAAAAAGGCGCTGTTGGAGATGCTTCGCCTGGAGGGCGTGCGCTACATATTCGGCAATCCCGGCACCAGTGAATCGCCGTTTATCGACGCTCTCGAAGATTTTCCTGACCTGAACTACGTGCTTGTTTTGCAGGAGGGCGTCGCCGTTGGAATGGCGGACGGCTATGCACGGGCGACGGGTGAGGCCGCGTTCGTGCAGTTGCACATCGACAGCGGGCTGGCGAACGGCATCAGCCTGATGATCGACGCATATAACGACGGTATTCCGATGGTGGTTGTGTCGGGCAACTACGATACCCGGAAGCTGGCCGAGTACCGGGCCGATCTTCCAGGGCTGATGCGGCCGGTGACGAAGTGGGCGGTTGAGGTCACGCGTCCGGAGCAGATTCCGAGCGTTATCCGGCGCGCGTTCAATGAAGCGAATAGTGAGCCGCAGGGGCCGGTCTACGTGGCTCTGGCGACGAATGCATTGGATGGCGAGGCGGAGATGGATCTAATCCCGTCCCGCCCAATGGTTACGTCGGGCGCGGCTGATCCTGAGGCGCTGGCCGCGGTGGCGGAGGTGATGGCCCGGTCAGAGCGGGCGATCATGCTGCTCGGCAATCGCGTTGCGAAGTCGGGCGGCGTGGACGAGGCAGTTCGGGTGGCGGAGCTGCTCGGATTGCCGGTCTACACGGCGCGCGGTTCTGAGGCGAGTTTTCCGACGAAACACCCGCAGTATCTCGGGTCCCTGGCGACACGAAGGAAGGAGCATCGCCGACTTTTGCGGGAGGCGGACGCGCTACTGGCGGTCGGCGCGGACCTGTTCGCCGATCTTTTTTACTTTGGCGACAGGCTGATGCCCGAGTCTGCGACGGTGATTCACATCGACTCGAAGCCTGGCGCCGTCGGAAAGTCGGAGCCGACGGACATAGGCCTGCTCGCGAGTCCGCGACTGGCCTTAGCCGCGTTGGCCGACCTGCTGGAGGGGTCGCTGTCGCAGGAGAGCCGTGATGCGGCGGAGTCCAGAAAAGGGCAGATCGCGCTCGAACGTGAAGAAGGGCGGGCCCGATATGAGGAGTCGACAAAGAAGGTTTGGGACGATCGGCCCATCTCGCCTGAGCGGCTGATGGCCGAGCTGGCGGCGGCTATTCCGGAGCGGACTATTGTGGTCGATGACGTGAGTAGCCATCGGGCGCCGTTCAGCCACTTCATGCAGGGGCTGGCGCCGGATGAACTGGTGTCGAAGAGGAGCGGGGCTATCGGGTGGGGCATCGGGGCGACGCTTGGGACGAAGCTGGCGCATCCGGACCGGCCGGTGCTGGGAGTGCTCGGCGATGGCGGTGTGATGATGACCGTGCAGGCGCTCTGGACGGCTGCGAACGAGAACATACCGGCGGTGATGGTGGTGCTGGACAACGGCATGTACCGGGTTCTCAAGACGAACATGGACATCTATAAGCGGGATGTCTTGCAGGAGCAGGAGCCCGGCAGCAGGTACCTGTACATGGACTTTCCGACGCCGTTCGATCTCTCGGTCATTGCTCAGGGGATGGGTGTGCACGGGGAGCGGATCACTGAGCCGGAGGAGATAGGCCCGTCGGTGAAGCGGGCGTTTGCATCCGGCCGGCCGGTGCTGCTGGACGTCGTGATTGACGGGTCGGTTTAGGGGCGAACTGTGAAAAAGAGGGCTACATGAAAGTAGTCGGCCATTACGGCGGTGGCGCGCTTGAGGCGGTGCCGGACGAGGTTGCGCGGCTCGAGCGGCTGGGTTATGACGTTCTGACGACGTCCGAGGTGCAGCGTGAGCCGACTATGCGGTGGACGCTCGCGGCGCATGCCAGCACGCGGGCTGAGATCGGCACATCTGTGATGATCGCGTTTCCGCGCAGCCCGTTCGTGACGGCGCAGATGGCGTGGGAGTTGCAGCGGATGACCGGCGGCCGCGTCTCGATAGGCCTCGGGTCGCAGGTGAAGGGGCATAACGAGCGTCGGTTCAGCACGGGGCCCTGGGTGGCGCCGGCGACTCGGATGGAGCAGTACATTCAGATGATGCGTGCGGTGTGGGCGACGTTTCAGACTGGCGAGTTGGTGCCTTTTGAGGGCGAGCATTACCAGTTCACTCTGTGTCCTCCGGCTTTCAACGCCGGGCCGATCGATTTTTCGCCGCCGAAGATATTCCTCGCCGCGGTCGGACCTGCGATGACGCGGGTCGCGGGCCGGGTGGCTGACGGGCTGCTGCCGCACGCCTTCACCACTGAGAAGTACGTGCGCGAGGTGACGTTGCCAAATCTTGAGACGGGGGCGCGTGAGGCTGGCCGTGACGTTTCTGAGATAGAGATCGCGGCAGGTGGGATGATGGCGCTTGCGGAGTCTGAGGACGGCCTGGAAAAACAGCTTCTCGACCTGCGAAGCCGGGTGGCGTTCTACGGCTCGACGCGGACCTATGAGCCGGTGTTCGCGGCGCACGGGCAGGAGGAACTTGGCCGGCAACTGCACGAGATGTCGGTGACGAATCGGTGGGCCGATATGCCGGGCGAGGTGCCGGTGGACGTTGTACGTGAGTTCGTTACGGCGGGGACGTGGGATTCGATGCCGGGTGAGATCGAGCGGCGGCTGTGGTACGCGACCCGGGTGTCGATAGATGCGGGCGCCGAATCGCCGGCGGACGAGGAGCGACTGGCGGAATTGATAGAGCGCGTGCAGGGGATTTAGGCGATCAGGCGGAGGCCAATATGCGTGGAGTGACGTCGGCGCGGAGGGTCGTCATCGGCATCGGACTGATTCTGGCCGTCGCGTGCGGGAGTGGGGGTCAGGACGCCACAACGCTGGATAGCCCGTCCATCACGCAAAATGTCCTGACGCGCCTGGTGGATCCGCTGGACGACCCGGGGCACTACTGCATTGACGTGGTGGGATTTGGATCCGGGGCTCGGTTCCGGGACGCCTTGCAAGCGCATACGTGCAAGGCGGCTGACAACCGGGATCAGCAGTTCACCCAGCGAACGCAAACAGGGCAGCTCTATATGGAGGAGTATCGCCTGTGCCTCCAGCCGGAAAATCTGGCGCCTGGCTCCGAGCTTTATTTGCGGGAATGTTCAGACTCGCCGCTCCAGAGTTTCGATTTTTTCGGGGATGGGACCATTCGTCTTGGAGAGGCTGGACCGGGCCAGCTCTGTCTGGCGGTCGCACCAGGCGATGGCGAGGTGATTAATCCAATCCATATGCGCCGTGACCTAAGCATCGAGGCGTGTGACGCCACGGAGCCGAACCTGATGGAATGGTTGCTCTCTGAGGAGAGTCCAGAGAGAAACTAGGCGGCTACCCGAGTGTCCGGCGACGCGCATTCGCGACGAATCTGATTATCAGGGCCACGGTCAGGAAGCCCAGAGACGGCATGTATAGCAGCCATATCCAGGCGCCAGTCGTTGGGATGACCGCGACGACGAAGAGAAGATAGCCGACGATGAAAACAGACGGGCGCCTGTGATACCAGAAGGCCAGTCCCGCTCCAAGCGTGGCGCCGATAAGAGTAGCGAGATTGAGCGGGTTGAGGGATGCTGATTCCCGGACGATCAGGGAGACGAACAGCGCTGCACTGACAATCGCAGTCAGACCGGCTGCAGTGAGTGTCAGGCGCTGCGGCCAGATGTGGTCTGGCTGAGTCATCTGGCGGCCAGCCGAACCGCCAGCGCTGCCAACGCATCGGCATACGCGGTCAGGGCCGGCATGTTTACGGCGTCAGGCCAGCGGTCGGCCTCCTGGTGGAACAGGGCGTGGCCGCCGACGATGGAGACGTAGCGACCGCCACGGCTGTGTATCTGTTGCGCCTCGCCGCCGAAAACCTGGCCGGTGGGATGGACGGTTAGTTCCGGCAGGCCTTCAAATTCCGGCCCGGCCAGACAGTCCAGCGCCGCCGTTTCCAGCTCGCGATCTGATGTTTGCAGATGGGGCTTCCAGTTCATTGCAGCGCCGATAGACGCGCCGAGGTGCAGCCATGTGGCGGCCTGAGTTGGCAGTTCGGGGTTGTGTTCGATGTATGACTCGAGGCCGAGGTGGCCGAGTTCGTGGCCGCTGGTAGCGATTAGCGTGACGTTTCGGTTTGGCGGGTCGTTCTGGAAGGTGGAGATGATCTCGAGCCAGCAGGCTATGCCGCCGCCTCGCTCGGCAGCGCAGTTGAACCAGCCGCTTCGGGGAGTCATGACGATCAGGGGTGGCAAATCGGGGCTCATGCCAGGAATCTCGACGACGACGTTGTGCGCATCGGTTGTTTCGGTGGTGGCGTGAGCCACGAGTCGGGCATGTGGTCCGGCGGCCGCGGCCTGGATCAGGCGCTGATGCTCGGCGCTGCTTACCTGCAGGACGGGTGGGCCGAAGGGAGCGCCGAACTCGGGCGCGTTTCGGATTGCCAGGCCGGGCGGGTCGGAGGGGACGACGCCGACGAGCGCTGCGTGCTTGCCGGAGCGGCGCGCCTCGTTGAGAGCGTCCGGGCCGCTGGGTGCGAAGTCGACTACTGCGATGTCTGCGCCGGAGCCAGCGGGGCCGAGTTTGCCCTCGATTCCGGTCTCGTCGGTGAACGTGCCGTCAAAGAGCGGGATGCCATCGATCTTTTCGCCGTTGAATTCCAGAAAACTTTCTGCAGGGACGACGCGGTTCAGGGCGAATGGTTCGAGGCGTGCAGCGTAGCCGCGGGCCTGCGCCTGTTCGGCGAGCCAGTGGGCGGATGCGAGGTCGACGGCGGTACCGGTGCGGTGGACGCCCTGGGCGTCGTATTCGCGGACTGTCTGGGCGATGCGGTGCTGGGCGGTGGTCATCGCCTCCACCCTATGGCTTCCGGGCGTCGAATGAGATGAAGTAGGCGACCATTTCGGCGTCTGCGAGGGCGGGGTGCCCCCGGATGGCTTCTTCGGTTGGGCGTGGTTCGTGGATGTCGTGGACGATCAGACCAGCGTTTGTGATCCAGTGAAACCACTGGGTGAGCGTGGCGTGGTACTGGGTGGTCTTCATGTCGTAGAGATGGCTGACCGCGACGAAGTTGAGCTCGATGGGGCCGCTCTTGAAGTAATCGCCTACCTTCAGGGCGATCTTGTTGCCATCGGAGTCCCGGTGCCACTCCCGGTATGGCGTCTGGAAGCATGGGTGGGTGATGTTGAAAATGAATCGGCCGCCGGGCCGGAGGATGCTGGCCGCCGCGCTGATCGCTCTTTCAGGTTCCGGCATGTCCATGAGGGACATGCATGCGGTGACGATGTCGAATGACTCTTCGCCGAACTCTTCCGCCAAGTCCGAAGCGTTTGTCTCGCGATATTCGATTCCGAGGGGTTTTTCAGCTTCAAGCGCGCGGGCGTTATCTAGCTGTTGAGGCGACAGGTCTACGCCGATGACGCTTGCGCCCTGTTCGGCCATCTGGCGTGAGAAGTAGCCTTCACCACAGCCGAGATCGAGAAGTTTCTTCCCGTCCACGTCGCCGGCGAAGTCGACCAGCGCCGGGCCGTGGAGGCCGGTGCGGTAGTGGTCGAGGCCTTCACGCTGGGCGTGGTTCCATCCTTCGGCGTTGTAGTCCCACTGCTCGCGTGCTGAGTCGGCGTCGAATCTCTCGGGTCGGTTGAGCATAGTGCGGGGGATGATACGGGATGTTAATCCAGTGTGATGAACAGCGAGTGCCGGATCTGGTTGTTCACGGCTCGGCTGATGTGGCCCTGGCCGGTGGTGTCTTCGGCGAGGAAGACTTCGCCGGGGCCGATGACGCGCTTTTCGCCGCTGCCGATGGTGATCTCGACCGCGCCGTCGAGGTTGACGATGTACTGGCGGCGGGGGGCGTTGTGGAAGTCGAGGTCGTAGTCGCCGCCGGTCTCACGGAAGATGAGGCCGGTTGCGGGAATGCGATCGGATAGCCGGCCGACGCCCTGCGGACTGAGTTCGACTTCGATGTCCTCGAAGTGCGACTGGTTGTCGTCGCCGGTGTAGAGGCGGGTTACGTGCATGGATGTCATTTACGTAATGCGGCCCTTCTGATTGACGAGTTCTCTATCGCCATCGTCTTTCCGGCGTATGCCGGAATCCAGTCCCAGGATGTCCGAGTATAGATCGCGCCAAGCTGGATTCGCGTTTTCAATCAGGTCCATTTTCCAGGCCCGCTTCCACTTTTTCATCAGCTTCTCACGCGCAATGGCTGACTCCATTGTGTTGTGGAACTCGTACCAGACTAGATCGTGAACGCCGTACCATTTGGTGAAGCCATCAATGAAGCCCTCTTTGTGCTGCCAGACCCGTTGAGCGAGGTTGGATGTGACACCGACATAGAGTGTGCCATTCCGTTTGCTTGCGAGCAGATACACACATGGCTGTTTCCCCTCCTCTCGCCCCCGCCATCCTCTTGGAGTCTGGATTCTTCCGTTTCCGCGAGCCTGTTGCTCATATTTCTTCCTGCGCGCTGTTTGCTCGACGGGGAATTATTGTCGGAATCGTCTGTTGAACCGAACAGTTTGGTGGCGGGCTTGCCAGACGTTCTGGATTCCGGCTTTCGCCGGAAAGACGAATTTAGGTATTGGCTCTAAACCGGCTTGACCTGCGCTAAGCGGCGTTTCGTTTCTTCGTTGGCGAAGCGTTCGACTACTTCGACGTCGTTGAAGATGCCTCCGGTGCAGGTGTCGACCGTTTGCATGGCGACGAGCACCGCGGCTTCGACGTAGCTGTCGGGCGGCGGCATGGGGTTGCGTGGCGTGCTGCCGCCGATCTGGCCGGGCGCGCGGCCGAAGCGGACGCCGGGGGTGTCGATGGCCCCAACCGGCTTGAGCGCGTTGACGGCGATTCCGTCGTCTTTGACGTCTTTGGCCATGCCGATCGTGAGGGCTTCGATCGCTGCCTTCGTGGCCCCGTAATGCGAGTTGCGGCGGTCGGCTGCGACGGACGAGATGTTGATGATGTTACCGCTTTTCTGCTCGGTCATGGCGGGCAGGACTGCACGGGAGCAGTGGAATGGGCCGTGGACGTTTATGCGGAACTCCAGCTCCCAGTGGCGTGGCTTGATGGTGTGCATGAAGCCGGGCGGCTGGACGGCGGCGTTGTTCATCAGGATGTCGATTCGGCCGTATTTTTCGAGGACCGTATCGACCATGGCCTGGATGGAGTCGGTGTCGGCGACGTTGCAGACGACGGCGAGGGCTTCGCCGCCGGCCTCTTCGACCATGCGCGCTGTATCGTGGATGGTGCCCGGGAGGTCGGGGTTCTGCACCTGCTCAGTGCGTGCGGCGACCACGACGGTTGCGCCCTCTTTCGCGTACTGGACGGCGCAGTACTGGCCGAGTCCGCGGCTGGCGCCGGTGATGATCGCGATCTTGCCTTCGAGTCGTCCTGGCATGCTTTTCTCCAGTTGTTGTGGCGATCGTCTACCAGCGGTCGTAGTGAACTATCTCTTCCAGCGGTTTGCGGGTTACGGAGCCGAAGTTTCCCGTCGGGTAGCCGACGGGGATTATGGCAAACGGCTCGACTGTGTCGGGGAGGCCGAGGACGGCCTTCGCGGCGGGGCGGTCGGAGAGGCCGAGTGTGGTGAGGGCTGCGCCCAGCCCGAGAGCGCGTGCGGCGAGCAGAAGGTTCTGCACGGCGGGCCAGATCGAGCCGCCCGCTCCAGCCCCGGCGGCCCATGTGCCGGTTGGCGGCTGGTCGAATTTGAGGCAGGGGATTAGCAGGGCGGGGATTTCGTGGAAGTGATCCCGCTGCCACATGACGGCGTTCACGATGCCTCGCATGTCGGGCGCGATGTCGTCCGGGTTGCCGACGTAGGCGTTGACGGCGGTTCGGTTGAGGTCGGCGAGCTTCTGTTTCTGGGCCGGGTCTCGGACGACTATCCAGCGCGCGTTCTGTTTGTTGCTCCCGGTTGGGCCCTGGTTTGCGGCGTCGAGCAGCTTCATGAGCACGTCGTCGGGGATGGGGTCGGGCTTGAGGCGGCGCATGGCGCGGGTGTGGTGTATGGCGTAGAAGAGGTCAGATGCTTCGGTGGTCATTTTTGTCCTTGGCGCTGAGATGTCCTATGGGCGATGAGATGTCGGGGTCGCACTGTATAACGGCCGGTTGTCTGCCGTCCCACCTTTCGACCCGTTGGAAGCTCAGGACATGCCCTTCGGAGCTCAGGATCAGCGGCTCAGGATGGCGGGCTGGCGTCCGGGGGCTGACGTCGGGAAGGCTGGCCAGCCGGCTAGCGCTTTCGGACGGGTGAGAAGTCTGCGGCGTGGAGGAGGGAGTTTTGCATGTGGAGGGGGGAGACGCCTGATTTCGGGGGCCATCCGATGGAGGCGAACTCTTTGCGGACTTCTGTGCGGTGCTCGTAGCTTTCGTATGCCCACATGTGCGCCCAGAGATTGAGGGTGCCGATGTCTGTGTACCAGATTCCTACGGGGGGTGAGAGTTTCATTCGGGCTTCGATATTTTCTGACCAGGCTTTGATGACTTTGGGAATGGTTCCTGCCGGGTATTGGTAGATTCTGAGTTCGAAGAGCGGGCCGATGTTGCGTTCGATATCGAACTCCGGCATGAACGGGGCGGGCGTGTAGATCTCGCTTTGCTGGGTGATGGTGATGTCTGCATTATCGGGCGGCCAGATGCCGTTTTCCACGACCTTCGATCTGATCTCCGTGCGGTGGTTGAGGTCGTCGTATCGCCAGATGTGGACGACCCGGTTGAGCTGGCCGACCTCGGTGTAGAAGAAGCCGACGAGCGGTGAGTATTCGATGCGTTTTTCGACCATTGCGCCCGTCGCGGCGAGGAACTGTGGCGTCGTGCCGGGCTGGATGTCGTAGGTGCGGATTTCGTGGATCATGGTGGTCTCCGGTCTGGTGCGGTGGGTGGGGGTGCAGGGTACACCCGGGGGCGGTTGCCTGAGGCGTGGGATGCCGGGGCGGAAATTGGCCGGGCTATGGCGGATCGACACAGGGGCGCAATGTGAGGGGGCCGGGCCGGGCGAGCCCGGTCCCTACGCGTTCCTCCCACGGACGTCGTCGACATGCGGATCATTGTATTCAGCGATGCCTGGGCAGGTTTTAAACCTGCCCCTACGTGGGGATGGGAAGATATTCGCGGCCGCGGCCCATTACAGGATCTGCGATAGGAACAGCTTGGTGCGGTCTTCCGTCGGGTTCGTGAAGAAGTGCTCGGGGGTGCCTTCCTCGACCACCTCACCCTCGTCGAAGAAGAGGAAGCGGTCGGCCACTTCTCGTGCGAAGCCCATTTCGTGGGTGATGATGATCATGGTCATGCCGGAGCGGGCGAGTTCGCCCATGACGTCGAGGACCTCTTTGATCATTTCGGGGTCGAGCGCCGAGGTTGGCTCGTCGAAGAGCATGATCTTCGGCTGCATGGCGAGGGCGCGTGCGATGGCGACGCGCTGCTGCTGGCCTCCGGAGAGTTGCGCCGGGAACTTCGCGGCCTGCTCGGGGATGCCGACGCGCTCCAGCAGCGCCATCGCCTGCTCCTCCGCCTCTCGCCGCGACAGCCCGCGCACCTTCTGCGGGGCGAGCGTGATGTTGCGCATTACCGACAGGTGCGGGAACAGGTTGAACTGCTGGAATACCATCCCGATTTCCGAGCGGATCTGTGCGAGGTTGCCGACATCGTCGTTTAGTTCGACCCCATCCACGACGATTCGGCCGCCGTCGTGCTCTTCGAGCCGGTTGATGGTGCGGATGAACGTGGACTTGCCGGAGCCGGACGGCCCGAATATGACGACCACTTCCTTCTCGTAGAACTCGGCGGAGATGCCCTTCAGGGCCTGGAAATCGCCGAACGAGACGGTAACGTTCTCGCAGATGATGATCGGTGTTCTGGAATCGCTCCCGGAGTCCCCCCCGGAGTTTTCCTGAAACGCCTCAGAGCCGCTGTCGTTCATCATCTCTCCCCGATACCCAGCGTTCTCTCGAAGCGCTGACTGAGTCGCGACATGCCGAAGGACACGCTCCAGAACAGGAGCGCGATGAACAGTAACACCTCTTTCTGGCGTCCGATGAAGTCCGGCTGCGCGATGGCAGCCTGCGCCCCGCCGAGTGCGTCAGTGAAGCTCAGGACGGAGAAGAGGGTGGTGTCTTTCCACAGGGCGATCATCTGGCTGACGAGCGCCGGGATGACGGCGCGAATCGCCTGTGGCAAGACGATGAAGACGGTGACGTTGAAGGTGCTCAGGCCGAGCGCATGCGCCGCCTCGACCTGGCCCCTGTCGACGGACTGCAGCCCACCCCGGACGATCTCCGCGACGTATGCGCCGGTGAACAGGCTGATGATGATCATGGCGTTGACGATCACGTCCGTCTCGAGAGCGTCCGGGATGAACTCCGGCAGCACGAAACGGGCGATGAAGAGCCACGCGATCAGCGGGCCGCCGCGTGTGATCTCGATCGGAAACTTGACCGTGGGTGGGTCCGGAAAGACCCCGCTGGTGAGCTGGCTGGCGGGTGAGCTGCGAGCGCGCGGGCGCAAGGTGGCGATCCTGAGTCGCGGCGTCCGCGGCTCCCGAAGTGCGGAGGTGAATGTCGTCTCGGACGGTGAGCGCGTCTTTTTCTCGGCAGCCGAGGTAGGCGATGAGCCGGTCTGGCTGGCCTCGACCGTACCGGGCGTGCCCGTGCTCGCGGGCCGCAATCGAGTGGCTCTGGGCCTGCGCGCCTCCGCTGTGTTCGGAGCTGAGATTCTGATCCTCGACGATGGCTTCCAGCACCACCGCGTGGCGCGCGACCTGAACCTGGTCTGCATCGACGCGCGTCTGGGTCTGGGCAACGGGCACGTTCTGCCTCGGGGTCCGCTGAGGGAGCCGCGCTCGGCGCTGAGCCAGGCGGACGCCATTCTGTTTACGCGCGTGCCGGTCGAGCCGGGCCCCGCGCCACGCGCTCTCGGGCTCCCGCCCGGGCTGCTACGCTTCGGGGTGCGCATCGCCACGCGCGGCCTGCGCGCCCTGGATGGAAGCGAGCTCAGTGCCCCTGACGTGCTGCGCGGTCAAAAGGTCGCGCTGCTGACGGCGATCGCGCGCCCCGATCGGCTCAAGCGGGAGATCGAGGCGCTGGGGGCCGAGGTGACGGAGCTGCGCGCCTACCCGGACCACCACCTGTATACCCGAGCCGAGATCGAAGCTCTCGATCCCGCCCGACAATGGCTGACGACTGCGAAGGATGCGGTGAAGATTCCGCCGAGCTGGGCTGCGGGACGCCGCGTTGCGGTCGTGGAGCAGGAGGTGCGCCCGGACGAACCGCAGCGCCTGCTGGAGTGGATCGTGGACAGTCTCGATCGCGTGCACAGGTCGGTATGAAGCCGCGCCAGCTGCTCGAGTTCCAGGCACTCCGGCTGACGTCAGCGCTGATCCGGGGCCTACCGCTGCCGGCGGCGCAGCGCCTGGCCGCCGCCGCGGCGCAACGGCTTTTCAAGCGTGGCGGCGAACGCGTCGGCTACGCGCTCGTCAATCTCCGGATCGCCTTCCCGGAGCTGTCGGAGGAGGCTCGCCGCGAGATCGGGTGCCAGAGCTACGTGCATTTCGCCTGGAATCTGATCGACAACGCGCGTTTGCAGCGCTGGAGTAACGAAGAGGTTCTGAAACACATCCGTTTTGACGGGCTCGAACATCTCCGCGCTGCGCGGGAAGAGGGCAGGGGGGCCTTGCTCCTCATCCCCCACATGGGCAACTTTGACCTCGGTGCGATGGCGCTGCCGCTGCTTGGTTTTGACGTCGCGGGGGTTGCGCGTCCGATGCGCAACCCCCTGATCTGGCGACAGGTCCATCAGCAACGCACCCGCACCGGCGGCGCCTTGATTCAGAAGCGTCAGGCCGCTCCCCAGATCCTGCGGGCGCTGCGAGGGGGCCACGTGGTGGGGCTGCTGAACGACCAGTATGTGCGCGGCACGCGCCAGGTCTTCGTGCCGTTCTTCGGTGTGCGCTGCTTGACCGCGGTGGGAGTTGCGCTGTTCGCACTGCGCACGGGCGCGCCCGTGCTCCCGACCTATGTGGTACGCGACGCGCCCGATCACCACGTCTCCACCATCTGTCCTCCGCTGCACGTCCCGCCGAG